>NZ_JAYGHR010000083.1:0-72973 GCF_034932365.1 Limnoraphis robusta BA-68 BA1
GGGCTGGGGTCACGGGGCTGGGGGATTTAGGGGAATTTAGGGAGATATTTAAGGAAGATTGATCATCTGTAGCATTTTTTCAGTATTTCATATAAAATCGGGTGAATTAACTCAATCAACCTTCAAATAAACTCAATGCGTGTTGAACCTTGTTGTCAGGCTTTGTTGAAGAATATTATACCTGAAATAGATCCAAGTCGAGAAGGATTTTGTTTGGATATTGGAGTGGGAACTTTTGCTTTTTACTGTGAGTTGTTTGCCCGTTTGAATTATGCTACTGTTGCGGTTGAACCAGTGCCTGTAGCCAAGCTGTATAAACTCTGTCAACAGTATAATATTACTTTAGTTGAGAGTTGTTTGTCCGATAAAAATGGGACTCAAACTCTGTATATGGGTCAATTTGCCAAGCTGATTAATTCAAATTTTAATTCACTCTCTCCAAGCTGGTTCGGTTCTTCCAAAACAGCGCGAGAAGTTCCGACTATTGATTTATTAGGACTTTTGGAAAGAATCAAAGCTGAAAAAATTACCTGTTTTAAGATTGATGTAGAAGGCTGGGAATCGGTTATTATTAAACAATTTTTGAACTTACCTGAACATCAACGGCCCAAGGTTGTTATGTTTGAATATGGAGGCGGGGGTAGTCGTTTAAGTGGCGAAAAAGGTTGGTCTCCTAAGTTTTTAGAGGCGACAATGAGTTGTCTAAAAACTTTAAAAAAATCGGGCTATAGCTTCAGTATTATGATTGATTATGCGTCTAATACGAAAGCAAAAGTATTTGATTTGCAATCCCTATCCCTAGAGGATAACACCCTCTTTTATTCCAACGCCATCTATGGAAATATCATTAGTTTTTACAACTGTGTCTACTCAGAATCATCTGTTACTCAGATTTGTCAACCCTATGAGAGTAGTTTAAGCAGTTGGTTCGTTGAAAGATTTCTCTAATTCTATTAATCTCATGTTGGCGAGAGATGAATTGAATTAACCCTCTGAAAGCCTGACTAGAACCTTCTGATCAATACAGAGTCTATAAAATTTGCACCCGGATATGAAACCGGGTTTCTGACAACTGCCTTTAGCTTATAGGCAATATTTTTCGTTATCGAAACCCGGTTTCTCAGGTTTTGTTGAGATTGGTGGAAAATGTTAGTTTTTCCTAACTCTCTCCAAAAATTATCAGGATAGGATAGGGAGAGGTACTCCTCTGTTGAGAAATGCTTTGCTGTATGGTGATCAAACGCTTCAGCCAGTGGTTAACAAAAGTCAGTGTGATTCCGCTTCGCACTTTATTAATTGTACCTGTTGTACTCCAAATTATCGGTGCAGTAGGAATTGTTGGTTATTTATCCTACCGTAGTGGACAGAATGCTGTAGAAGAACTAACAAACCAATTGATGCTGGAAATCGGTGATAAGATTACTCAAAGTCTCAACAATTATCTCCATATATCTGATGAGATTACCGAAATTAATGCTAAATTAATCGGTTTAGGTCTGTTAGACTGGCAGAATAAATCGCAATTGGAAGATTACTTTGTCGAACAAATTAACACGTTTGAGCAGGTCAGTTCAGTCTATATTGCGACTGAAGAAAAAGACTTTCTTGTTATTGCTAAACCTCAATCTGAATCTTTGGTGATTCGATTGGTGATTCGCGAGTGGAATCCCCGCACAGGTGATCTGGAAAATTATGTTGCTGATCAGCAAGGAAACCGCCTCTATTTACGGGATACTATTCCCAATTATGATCCTCATAATGATCCACCCACTCAGCCTTGGTATGCAATCGCCAAATCTGCAAAAAATGGCACTTGGCGAATGGTTGTTTCAGGTGTTAAAAAAGAAGAATTAATTTTAGTTATGGTTCGATCTTTACCCTTCTATGATTCACAAGGTAATCTTCAAGGGGTTCTGGGTGCAACGGTTTTTTTAGATAAAATGGGTGAGTTTCTGCGTCAATTAAAGATCGGCAAAACCGGACAAACATTTATTGTCGATGATCAGGGATTTTTTATTGCAACTTCAACCGATGAATTGCCCTTTCATCAACCTTATTCTTCTCCTAAACTAGAGACTTTTGATCCTCAAAACTTGAGAGTTTCTCTAGAAGATAGTCAAAATCCAGTCACGCAAGCAGTCGGGAAATTTCTGTTCAGTCAATTTAGCAGTTTAGATGCCATTCATCAAGCTGTAGACTTACGACTCAAACACCAGAATCAAGATTATTATATCCGAGTTATACCCTATTCATTAGATTCTAACTCTAATTGGTTCATTGTCGTGACGATTCCCGTATCCGACTTTATGGGAAGAATTAAGAATAATGTTCATCGAACAGTGTTGTTGTGTGTAGCCGCTTTTGCGCTTTCAATTTTGATAGCCCAATTAACCACTAAAATAATAATTAAACCCATCAATAAATTAAATAAAGCCGCTCAAGAATTAGCTCAAAACCATCTCAGTCTGTCTCTTGAAAAGACGAGGATTAAAGAAGTGAATCAACTCAGTCATGCTTTTGAACAGATGGCTGATAAACTGAGGGTATCATTTCAAGCCTTAAAATTAAGTGAACAGCGATTTTCTACTTTACTTGATAGTGTTCCGATTGGCATTAGTGTATTTGATAAAACGGGACAACATATTCTGATCAACCAAGTTGGTGAACAGATTTTAGGACAAGGAATTAAAACGATTCCAGCCGAACGGCTTTCAGAAGTTTATCAGGTTTATGTTGCGGGTACAAATCAGCTTTATCCCCCGGAAAAATTACCCGAAATTCGAGCTTTAAAAGGGAATACTGTTCACGTTGATGATCTAGAGATAGAAGTCAATAATCGTCGTATTCCTCTAGAAGTAACATCAATTCCCGTATTCGATGAATTCCGAATTGTGCGTTATTCTATAATAGCATTTCAAGACATCACCGAACGTCGGAAAAATGATAAACTTCGCCTTAATTATCAACAACAACTCGAACAGGAAATCACCGAACGAACATTAGCTTTACAAATAAGTGAAGAACGATTACAGCTTGTGATTGATGCTACACTCGATGGAATTTTGGATTGGGATATTATTAATAATACGGCTTGGTTATCTCCTCAATTTTATAAACTTCTAGGCTTTGCCGTTACAGAGATTGAACTTGCTCCAGCGACTCTATTTCAGAATCTCATTCATCCCGATGATCGTCATCACTTCCAGCAAATTCTAACAAATCATTTAGAGAATAATCATCCTTATATTATAGAGTTGCGAGTTCAACGATCCGATGGTAGTTATGGCTGGTTTCTCTGCAAAGCCCAAGCTTTAAGAAATAAAAATGGTGAACCCTATCGTATGCTTGGTTCATGTTCAAATATTAGCGATCGCAAACAAGCAGAAGAATTACTATATCAATCAGAAGCCCGCTATTTGTCGATTTTAGAGTATCAAACTGAATTCATCACCCGATTTCAACCGGATGGCACTCTGAGTTTTGTTAATGATGCCTATTGCCGCTATTTCGGTGTTTCTAAGGAGGATCTGCTTGGACATAGTTATCAACCCATTATTTATCCAGAAGACCAACCGATTATTGATGGCTGTCTTGCTTGCCTTTCTCCTCAACAACCCGTTATAAAAATTGAAAATCGAGTGATTGTCAATGGCACTGTGCGTTGGACGCAATGGACAAACCAAGCGATTTATGACACACAAGGAAATCTGGTGGAATTACAGTCTGTTGGTCGTGATATTGATGATCGCAAACAAGCTGAAATCGCCCTACAAAAAACGAACCAACAACTACAAGCTTTTTTGGATAATGCACCTGCGGCGATCCATTTATTTGATGTTGAGGAGCGTTATCTGCGGGTGAATCGAGCCTTTGCTAACCTGTTTAATTTATCTGAAGAACAAATCGTCGGCAAAAGGTTTGCGGATTTCTTTACGGAAGAGGTTATTAACATCTTTAGAACTCGGATAAACCAACTTATTGAGATCGGTCAACCCGTGACAGTAGAAGACGAACTGTTAATTAATGGCGACCTCAAAACCTTTGAATCTATTCTCTTTCCCGTGATAGATGAAGGCGGTAGACTCAGAGAAATTTGGGCGATTGCGACCGATATTAGCGAGCGCAAACAAGCAGAAATTGAACTGCGTAAAAGTCGGGATTTACGAGATGCGATTTTCCATGAATCTGCGGATGCACTCTTTTTAGTTGATTCTGAGAGTCTCTTGACAATTGACTGTAACCGTCGTGCAGTTGAACTGTTTGAAGCCAAAAATAGAGAAGAATTAATTGGGATTGAAGGTCATATCTTACAAAAACGGCAATTTACTCCCCAAGAAGTTCAAAACAGTCGGGAGGCTGTTGATCAAAAAGGTTTTTGGGATTTAGAAATTGAATATTTAACTAAACAAGGACGTTCTTTTTGGGGGAATTTAGCGGCTCGAAAAATTTATATTGATGGTCAACTCTTTCACTTGGTGCGAGTCACAGATATTAGCGATCGCAAGCTTGCTGAACAAGCTCTCCGTCAAAGTGAAAAACAATTGCGGTTATTAGCGGATGCTTTACCTGTGTTTATTTCCTATGCTGATTCTGAGGAACGCTATCAGTTTGTTAATAAAAAATACGAAGAACAGTTTGGATTAAATCGGGAAGAAATTTGTGGTAAAACGACCCGTGAAGTCATTGGAGACATCAATTATCATCTAATTCGTGGATCTATTGAGCAAGCTTTAATGGGAGAATCCGTCAGTTATGAAGTGCAATTTCAGAATTTAGCTGATTTAGGAGAGCACTATCTTTCAGTGATGCTGATTCCGAATTTTGATGAATCTTTTGGAGTTCAAGGATATTATAGCTTAATTATCGATATTAGCGATCGCAAACAGATTGAACTACAACTACAAAAAGCCAAAGAAGCCGCCGAAGCCGCTAGCCAAGCCAAAGGGACATTTATTGCCAATATGAGTCACGAATTGCGATCGCCACTTAATGCGATTTTAGGCTTTGCTCGAATCTTGAAAAATGACTCCAAACTCTCATCCTATCAACGCAAGAACGCTGATATAATTTATCGCAGTGGAGAGCATCTCTTGAACCTGATTAATCAAGTTCTAGATTTAGCGAAAATCGAGGCAAACCGAACAACTCTCGACCTAACAGATTTTCATTTCGATGCTCTGCTTGATGATATTTATAATATGTTCTCTCTCAAGACTGAAAGTCAAGGACTGAATCTCAATATACAGAAAGCTTCTGATGTTCCAAGCTACATTTGTACCGATGAAATGAAACTCCGTCAAGTTTTAATTAATCTGTTGAGTAATGCTGTAAAATTTACAAAACAAGGATCTATTACTCTGCGAGTTTTTGTAGCATCCGAAAGTTCTGATCCTGTGATGTTAAATTTTGAAGTAGAAGATACAGGGGCTGGCATTGCACCCGAAGAACAAACTCATCTATTTGAAGCATTTAATCAAACAGAAGCCGGACGAAAAATTCAACATGGAACTGGACTGGGTTTAACTATCTGTCGAGAATTTGTGCAGTTAATGGGGGGTAAGATAAGCCTAGACAGTCAACAGAATGTCGGGAGTATATTTAGATTTAATATTGCTGCTAAAACCCTTAAATTACCTTCAAAAACATCGCCTTTGAAAATCGATAAAATTATCGGTTTAGCACCCGAACAACCTGCTTACCGCCTGTTAGTTGTTGATGATAATTCGGCTAACCGTCGATTATTAGTTCAACTCCTCACCCCTCTAGGGTTTGCTGTACAAGAAGCCGAAAACGGGGCTGAAGCGATTACCCTTTGGCAACAATGGCAGCCTGATTTAATCTGGATGGACTTACGAATGCCTGTATTAGATGGTTATCAAGCAACAAGACAAATTCGCCAGCAAGAACAGTTTCAAAATGTAACAAATTCAGTTATAATTATTGCAATCTCTGCCAATCAATTGCCAGAAGATCACCAAACCCTCGGCTTTAATCACTTTATCCATAAACCCTTTGAAGAGTTAGAAATCTTTACAGCCCTACAGCAGCATTTAGGGGTGCAATACAGCTATGCTGAAAGTATCTCAGAACAATGTGAAATAGCTGTCAACACAGATGGTTGGCAAACTGTTGCCAATTTACCTGATCACCTCCTGAAAAAACTTGAGGACGCCCTAATACTCGGCGATCCCCAGATTATTCAGCAAACAATCCAGTCACTAAATAACCCCAATAATCATCTAGCTGAGACTCTAACCTTATGGGCTGATCGGTTTGAGTACAGCCGGATACTAGATTTAATTCGTTCAGTTCGTTAAGAAATAGAAGTATTATGTCTCCAATTCATGATATTCTGATTGTAGATGATAGTCCGGCTGACTTAAACTTATTAATAAACATCTTGTCAACAACAGGATACCGTACCCGCATCGCACCCACAGGAAAGCTCGCTATTCAATCGGCTTTAGCGCATCCGCCTGATTTGATTATGCTGGATATCAAACTTCCTGATCTCGATGGATACACCGTTTGTCAGCAGCTCAAATTAGACGAGAACACTTTTCACATTCCGATTATTTTTTTGAGTGCGCTTGATAGAGTATTAGATAAAGTTAAAGCCTTTGAAGTTGGGGGTGCAGACTATATTACTAAACCCTATGAATCAGAGGAAGTTTTAGCGAGAATAAAGCTTCATCTGGCTCATCAACGACTCCTGCAACAACTCGAAGCCCAAAACCGACAATTACGACAGCAAGAAGAACGTTGGCAATTATTACTTCAAGGAACAGGAGACGGTATTTTTGACTGGAATGTACAAACAGGCGATGTGTTCATGTCAACCCAGCTCAAACAAATGCTGGGTTATACCGATGAGGAGATAGAAAATCGCTTTGAAAGTTTTAAATATCTTCTTCATCCTGATGATAAAGATCAGGTTTTAATGACTCTTGAGCATTATTTTAAACACCAAACTCCTGATTATCAAATTGAATATCGTTTACGCTGCAAAGATAATAGTTATAAATGGATTTTGGCACGGGGACAAGCCATTTGGACTGAAGATGCTACTCCTCTGCGGATGATCGGCTTTCATCAAGATATCAGCGATCGCAAAAATAATGAACTGATTCGTCAACAAATTTCTGATGATTTGCGCCGCAACGAACAGAAATTTAGAGGCGCATTTGATACGATCACCGCCGGAATGTGTTTAGTCTCTTTATTTGGGCAATTGCTCGATGTAAACATTGCCCTGGCTAAAATGTTGGGATATTCTCAGACTGAACTACTATCACTCCAACTCGCTGATTTGATTCATCCTGATGATCAAGGCATCGATCATCAGTTGACAAGGCAAATGTTTGCCCGAGAAATTCCCGGCTATCAGATTGAGAAGCGATTTGTTACCAAAACGGGAGAACTGATTTGGGGCGTGATGAATATTTCACTGATGTATGATACTCAAAAATCCCCTCATTATCTGATTGTTCAGATTGTTAATATTAGCGATCGCAAACGAATTGAAGAAGCCCTCTGTCAAAGTGCAGCTACTCAACGAGCAATTTTAAAAGCAATTCCTGATTTGTTGATCCGTCTGGATCGATACGGAATCTGTATTAGTATTAGTTTTAGTGAAAACATCCGAGAACATCGTTCAGTGCCATACCAGATGTGGAAATCGATCTACAAAACCTTACCTTGTCCTCTGGCTCATCAACAAATGCAGTCTGTTCGCCAAGCGTTAAAAACAGGTGAACGGCAAATTTATGAACAAGTGATCAAAGTCAATGGAGAACTGTGCTATGAAGAAATTCGGATTGTTAAACTCAATGATGATGAAGTGTTGATGATGATTCGGGATATTAGCGAACAGCAAGCTGCACTTCGTGATCGCATTCGAGCTGAAAAAGAGTTACAAGAGGCTAATAAAACCTTAGAACTGTTAGCCCATACAGATGGCTTAACTCAAATTGCGAACCGTCGTTATTTTGATGATTATCTCCTGAAAGAATGGCTGCGTTTAGCACGGGAACAACTACCTTTATCGCTAATTTTATTAGACATCGATCACTTCAAAGCTTATAATGATTACTATGGGCATCAAGCAGGTGATCAATGTTTAATTTCAATTGCTCAAGCGATTAAAAGAACTATAAAACGTCCAGCCGATTTAGTCGCCCGTTATGGCGGTGAAGAATTTGTGATTGTTTTACCCATGACGAACCGAGAAGGGGCGATTATTGTTGCTCAACAGATTCAGCAGAGCATTCATGATCTTGCTATTTTTCATCAAAAGTCTGAAGTGAGTAATATTGTGACCATCAGCATGGGAATTAGCAGCACAATTCCCGATTATCAAGCTCAACCTGATGTGTTAATTGCTCAAGCGGACAAACTACTCTACACTGCCAAACAACAGGGACGTAATCAGTATGTTGTCTATTCTTGATAGAAGGCCCCTTCCCTTCTTTAGATTACACTGAAATATTAAACCGCAGCACCAACCGTTGCAATTTTGCGGTATTCTTCTACGGCTTTTTGACAAATTTCTGCACAGCTTTGACAATGGGAATTATCATGTTTGGAACATTCTTTAGCACAAGCTTCACAAATTTCTGCACAAGTTCGACACAGTTGAGCAATAAACTTAGAACCTCGACCCATAAAACCTGCTATCGTCCAGCAAATTTGCGAACAGTCGCGACACAAACGAGCGCATTCAGGCATACTTCCAATACATTGATCGGCGCAATGTTCACATTCTAAGGCACATTGAACAGCAATTTCTAGGCTTGATTGATTTATATTTTGAGTCATTCTTTCAATCTCCATCAAAAATTTTTTGCTCTTACTAAGCCCAAGTTACCAAAGTGATAAAATTTTACTCATCTTCCTAAAGACATAAACAGTCACCAGCCTTGTCGGGAGGTGCCTGCGTATTGATGTCTGTCTTGTAAGATCAATTGCCCCTACCAGTCAGCAGTCACCATCTCCCCACCTCCCCATTGCCTTCAACACCCTAAATTTTGCAATATTCAGTTACAAAACTTGCAGAAAAGAAATATTGTATTTTTTAGTTAAGCAGTGGTTAACTCGCGACCAAAAGACTATAAATTATAGAAGTAGCGAACCTCGATCTCAGACGCATTGAGGATAGAACATTGCCGAGATAGAAGCGATCGCTAAAAATCACCAACATCTTCGATTGGATAGCCTTTTAGTCGATTCTTATCCGTAAGTTCGAGATCAACCGAAAGAAGAATTGACCAAACTCAACGTTTATCCAAGGGTCAAAATGTTGTTCTTTCTACAAATTCAGCCCGAGTAAAAACCTGAAAACATCCTTAAATTTTTAATCTTTCGTCCACAGTTCTGTTTGTAATTCTCACATTTTCATTCATTTGACGAGTACAGGAGACAAGACGATGACAACAAATATCCCTTCAGACAACCGTAATGTCGCTATTGTTGGCCCCTATCTTAGTGGTAAAACCGCACTGCTTGAAAGCATCCTCTACGTTACAGGCGTCACCACCCGTAAAGGCACCGCAAAAGATAATAACCGGGTTGGAGATACAGCGCCCGAGGCCCAAGATCGCAATATGACTGTTGAAGTCAATGCCGCTAGTACCCAGTATGGCGGCATTCGTTTTACATTCCTCGACTGTCCAGGTTCAGTGGAATTTGCCCAAGAAACCTATAACGCCCTGGTTGGGGCAGGGTTAGCGGTGATCGTTTGTGAACCCGATACCAACCGTATTTTAACGCTTTCGCCCCTGTTCAAATTCCTCGATGACTGGGAAATTCCCCATCTGGTTTTCATCAATAAAATGGATCGGGCGTTTACTGATGAAGAAAGCTGCAACAGCAACTACAGCGCACTTCTCGCCGCCCTAAAAAGCGTTTCTTCTCGCCCCATTGTTCCCCATCAATACCCCATCGCCCAAGGTCAAGAATTGGTGGGCTTTATTGATCTTGTTACCGAACAGGCCTATCATTATCATCCGGGTGCGCCTTCTGATCCGGTTGCACTCCCCGATGAACTCTCTGAAGCTGAACACCTCGCCCGTCAAGAGATGTTAGAGGAGTTAGCCAACTTTGATGATCATCTCTTAGAAGAACTCTTAGAAGACATTGAACCGCCCCAAGAAGAAATTGTCAAAGACTTGAAAATGGAACTGGGAGCTGATTTAATTGTTCCTGTGTTTATCGGTGCGGCTGAGGCGGAGTATGGTGTGCGGAGTTTGTTAGATGCGTTAGTACGAGAAGCCCCTGAACCGTTTGTTACCGCCCATCGTCGCGGACTCAAACCCAAGGCGGATCTGCCGATTGCTCAAGTGTTGAAAACCTATTATACCCCTCAAGGTGGTAAACTCTCCTTAGTGCGGGTATGGCAAGGTGAACTCACCGAAGGCATTGTTCTCAACGGCGTGCGGGCGGCGGGTATGTACCGTTTGATGGGTCAACAAACTGAAAGCACCCAGTTAGCGAAAACAGGCGAAATTGTGGCGTTAGCGCGGATGGATACTATTCAAACCGGAGACACCCTCTCAACGGAACCCCAACAGGTGAAAGCCTTACCAAAAGCTGAAGTTTTACCGCCTGTTTTTGCCTTAGCGATCGCTCCACAGCAGCGTAAAGATGAAGTGAAGCTGACGGGTGCTTTAAGTAAAATGTTGGAAGAAGATCCGGCGTTAGCTTGGGAGCAACACGGCGATACTCACGAAGTCATCTTGTGGGGTCAAGGGGAAATTCACATCCAAGTGACGTTAGATCGGCTGCGTCGCAAGTATAATCTAGCGATGACAACCCATTTACCCCGTGTTCCCTACAAAGAAACCATTCGCAAAACCACTCATTCTCACGGACGCTACAAACACCAAAGCGGCGGACACGGACAGTTTGGTGATGTGTATCTCGATATCCAACCGTTAGGACGGGGTGAAGGGTTCAACTTCAACGAAACCGTTGTCGGCGGTGTGGTTCCCAAACAGTATATTCCCGGTGTGGAAACAGGTGTGCGGGAATACCTGCAACAAGGGCCGTTAGGGTTCCCCGTCGTTGATGTGGCGGTAACACTCACAAATGGATCTTATCATGCAGTCGATAGTTCAGAACAGGCCTTTAAACAGGCTGCACGGTTGGCGATGCAGACGGGGATGATGAACTGTGATCCGATTTTACTTGAACCGATCGCTTTAGTGGAAATTTCGGCACCGAATGAGTTTACCTCCCAGATGTTCCAGTTAATTACCGGACGACGCGGACAGGTGTTAAATTATGAGGTGATCACCGGTTGGAAGGGTTGGGATAAAATTACCGCCTATTTGGCGATCTCCGAGATGCAAGATTTGATTGTAGAATTGCGATCGCTGACAATGGGAGTCGGTTATTTTCACTGGAAATATGATCATCTCCAAGAAGTTCCAGAAAAGTTAGCTGAAAAGGTTCTCGCGACTTATGGAAATTCTGAAAATGGCAATGGCAACGGCAATGGCAAAGGTTAAATAACTCTATTTTACAGTTTTTGCCTGTAGGGGCGGGTGAGGCAAAAATCCCTCGATCTGACCAACAATTTACATATACCCGCCCCGGTGTCAGGTCTGGTTTTTGGAGCGGGTATTGAATAAAAAATCAAGTATGTATTCAAGAAACCCCATATAAGCTTCCTCTTCCATTCTACTGAAAATACCCCAAATTGTCAAACTTTTTGATGCCGATTTTAGAGAGCAGTAACTAACTTGACAATTTACGGTACAAAACGATACTATAAGTATGTTGTAAACCGTGTTCTAGGTGACAAAGTATTTGAAACCAAGAGAAGCTGCGGAGTATCTGGGGGTTAACGTCAGAACGTTAGCCAGATGGGAAAATAAAGGCATTATCCAAGCGATAAAAACCCCATCAGGCCAACGTAGATATGACGTTGAATCCTATACTCAAAGCTTCTTGCCCACGAAACAAACCGTGCTGTATTGTCGAGTATCAAGCCATGCTCAAAAACCCGACTTAAACCGTCAAGTTGCTGCATTGCAAGCTTTGTACCCAGAAGCAAAAACCATTAAAGAAATTGGTGGAGGGTTGAACTTTAAGCGCAAAAAATTACTGGAACTTCTAACTCAAATAATGAAAGGTGAAGTGAATCGAGTAGTTGTTGCTCATAAAGATAGACTTGCTAGATTTGGGTTCGATTTGTTCAACTGGTTGTGTGAACAGAACAACTGTGAGTTGATTGTTCTCAACGAAAAAGAACTTTCCCCCCAAGAAGAAATGGTCGAAGACATTCTAGCAATACTGCACTGTTTTTCTAGTCGATTGTATGGATTGAGAAAATATCAAACTCAAATCAAGAATGACCCTGAACTATGCAACGAGCCTTTCAAACAAAACTCAAACTTAACAACCGTCAAAGAACCTTAAGGGCTGGGACACGCGGGATATTCTAGGTGGGTTTGGAACTGGGCATTAGCAGAAGATTGATTCTTAAGAAGAAGTAATGGCTGGCCAAAGTTCAGTTCCTAATAATAAAGCTTCACTTAAATCAGTTTCTTTTAAGTTAGTTTTCAGCAAATTCACTTTATACAACATTGTTCCTTTGAAGCTAGCCCCTCGCAAGTCTGCTTCACTTAAATCGGTATAAATCAGTTTGGCTTCATTTAAGTTTGCACCGCGTAGATCAGCCCCTTTGAGATTGGTTTTAAACAGTTTAGCTTGCGTTAAGTTAGCGGCTTTTAAATCGGCATAAATGAGTTTGGCACCGGTGAGATCTATCTGAGATAAGTTAGAATTACTTAAGTTAGCAAATAAATGAGCATCTTTAAGATTAGCTCGAGTCAGGTTTGCCCCTTGCAAATTTGCCTGCCATAATAATATACTGGTTAAAATAGCATCCTGTAATTCTGCCCCCGGAAGTTCTACTCCCACAAAACCTCGTTTTCCGGCGGCATAACGTTCGATCAGTTCCTTTGCATTCATGGGGCTGTTGGTGGGATTTTTTTCCTCGTTTGTCATATAAAATTAAAAATGACTGACTGATGATCTATTCTGTTATAACCTGGTATTCCTTCACATTGTATCGGTTTCGGGACTCTTCTCAACTCAAAAAAATAGATGATCCGATTTCGTGAAAAAGTGATAAAATTGATTGGGTTATTTTTATGATTACTCTTCAGTTTTTAGCTCATTTTGTCCGTTGAAGAACTATGACTTCTTTTAACGATTCTCCCTGGAAACAAGACAATATTATTATTCATAGCCAACGTTTGTTAAACAGTTTTAGACATTGGACAGGTCAAACGTTAATTGATGTCAATGGCACCCCAGAAGACATCGCTCAAGCCTTATTTAACGCTCCTTTTGTGTTAGTTTCTCATGGAACAGAAGAAAATCCCATTTTTAACTATGGTAATCGCACCGCTTTAGAATTGTGGGAAATGAGTTGGGAAGAATTGACTCAAACCCCGTCGTATAAAACGGCGATCAACAGTGAAGAAGTAACCAAACGTCAGCAAATGCTTGAACAAGTTAAAACCCAAGGCTACACGAACAATTATAGCGGAATTCGTCAGTCGAAAACTGGAAAAAAGTTTTTTATTTCTAATGGAACGATTTGGAATCTGAGCGATGAAAATTATCAATATTGGGGTCAAGCCGCTACTTTTGATCACTGGCAATTTTTGTGAATTGTTCGGACTAATTACATTAACTTGGCTTTCAACTGTTCTAACTTTTCGGGAGTGAGACTAATTTTAATCTCTAACAACTGTTGAGTATCTCTCAAGAGAATTGTACCATTTTTTCCCACCGCAATCTCTGGATTTTTCACCTCAATGTTCTGATATTTCACTTTAGGCGTTTCTACCCGAATCACAATATTGGCTTGAGATTGAGAATAAATGTATAATTGTTTGTAGAGTGGATCTAACTCCAACTTACTGGCTGTAATACTGCGTTCTTGATCATTTTTCGGCTTATACCAATACAGCGTAATTCCTCGCAATTGAGGATTAACAATCATAAACACTTCATCGAACTTTTGAGACTCCCAATTAATCTGGCTTAAATCTCCATTTTCTGGAATTAAACGCTGCTGCCAATTAATCTCCTGTCCTGCAAGATCAGCCCACCACTGACGAATGGTTTCTAAGTGAGTAGCATTTTCCGGGTTGCTGCTGCCCTGCTGCCAAATAATAGTTGATGTCATAATAACTTTCCAAACCCAGTAACCTATTTCTACTCTAGCCTTTAACCGCAATTATGGATTTACCGATTGTCTATCATTCCGATTATGTCGCCGCTTTACCACCGGGTCATCGTTTCCCGATGTCAAAATTTAGGTTACTCTATCAAATGTTACTGGCTGACGAAGTGATTGAACCCTCTCAAGTTCACATCCCCGAACTTCCGCCCCCAGAATGGATAGAATTAGTCCATGATCGCGATTATGTACAAGCCTATTGTCAGGGAACCCTTGATCCAAAAGCCCAACGTCGCATCGGTTTACCCTGGAGTCCCGCTTTAGCAAACCGGACTTGTATTGCAGTCGCTGGGACGGTTTTAACGGCTAAACTCGCTCTTTCTCATGGACTGGCTTGCAATACCGCCGGAGGCACTCATCACGCCTTCCCCAACTTAGGAACCGGATTCTGCATTTTCAATGATATCGCGATCGCAGCTCGCACGATGCAAAAATTAGGACTAGCGAAAAAAATTTTAATTGTAGATTTAGATGTTCATCAAGGGGATGCGACGGCTTTTATCTTTCAAGATGATCCGAGTGTTTTTACCTTTTCGATGCACTGTCAGGCCAATTTTCCTGCCCGTAAACAAAAAAGTGACTTAGATGTACCGCTTCCGGTGGGGATGGAAGATGAAGCCTATTTGCAAACCTTGGGGAAGTATTTAGAGGATATTTTATCAGAGGTTCAACCGGATCTCGTGTTTTATGATGCTGGTGTAGATACTCATGCCGAAGATCGCTTAGGAAAACTCGCTTTAAGCAATACAGGACTGTGGCGACGAGAAATGCAAGTTCTTAGCACTTGTGTGGGTTTGGGCTATCCAGTAGCGGGAATTATTGGGGGAGGCTACTGTGATGACATGAGTGCTTTAGTCTATCGTCATTCAATTTTATATCGAGCCGCCGCTCAAGTCTATCGCCAATTTCAACTCTAAACAATCAGCAATTGTTAACTTAGAGTCTCGACAAGAATGCGACGGCGTTTTACAATTTGATAGACAAGGTTGATCAATAACGACGATTCACCCCTTCTCGGTTGAACAGGGGCAGATCAGGGTGTAGAGTTTAGACTGAGAGGGATTAGCCTTTCTCCAGGCTCAGAAGTCTAAAATAGTAGCTTTCGTAAGAATCAGGGTGTAAAACGTTAAAAAGCGAGTCGTTCCGTCTTTTTTCGGGCTGTTGAATCACAATTGTTCAAAAAGAAAGAAATTAGGAGTCGGCGTTTATTTGACCATGATTCCGACTCCCAATCTCTAGCAAATTGCCAGTTGCCACCAACTAAACTGGACTTAATCCCAACATAGCTCGTAGAGTAAAAAACGTAAAGGCAAAAATTCCTCCCATTAAACCCACAAGGGCGATCGCCGTCAGGGGTTTATCCAAGTATGGCTTCAACTTGTCAAACAGAAAGAAAAATATCCCCAGGGTAAAGGTGATAAAGTAGCGGGGGTAGCGGGAGACGTTCTCGAAAAACTCTTTCATGGGTCGGCTTGATTAATTAAGTTATCTTATATTTTAGGGGTAGGAGTTGTCTGCCGTTTTAACAATACAATTAAAACCGACAATGTGATCCCCTACCCCGGATTTGAGTCGGTTAGACGAAAGTGGTAATCTAGGTAGGCTAGCAATATTGATCAAAGTTGATGCCAGTATGAGTATTTTAATGGAAGTCACGACAAACGTAGCTTATCAAAACTATGTACAATGGGCTTTATGGGGAATTCTCGCTGCGGGATTCCTGGCAGCCACGATTATTGGTTCGATAGCCTGGTATAATTCTAAGCGTCCGGCAGGTTGGGAAGATGCAGATGCTCCCGGTTGGGTTCCGAAAGTTGATGCCGATAAAGATAAACCCGGTCAGTAGACAGTGAACAGTAGACAGTGACCAGTGACCAGCTTTTACAGTTTACAGTGACCAGTGACCAGTGACCGTAGGGGCGGGTTCCGCAGTTATTGATGTCACTGACTGATAACTTATATAAACCCGCCCTCAACAGTGTTCAGGAACCGGGTTTTTACAGTGAACAGTTTATAGTAATGATCAGGGAGCGTGTTTATTTAGTCTCGTAAAACCCTTATCCTACAACACTTTCAATCAACAAACTTACTTAGCTTATTAACTGATTTACTCACTTTTTACTCAATTGAGTTAAGTCTAACTGAATAAATGAGTAACTGTCCATCAAGCAATTGATAGGATTTTTTAGTCAACTAACACAATACTGCAATCCTGTCAAATCAAACATTTAACCCATCTACCTTACCTGAACTCTTCAGCCTACTACCCTCACTCACTCTGTCAAGGTCAAGCCTACGGTGCTACGCAACCTTGACATCGTTCGTTTGAGGGTAGTGTCTGTCAGATATCAGGCAAGGTGAAGGGGAAAGTTGTATCTCTCTCACATTTTGAGCAGCAACGTCTGTTTGATTCTCAGTTTGAGACATCAGAGCTAAGTGTCACAACTAACATTCACATAAACCCATAGCAATCACCCATCAAGGATACAAAGTCTTCTATCCACCTAAGCTTCAAAATCAAGAATAGAGCTTGTGTCTAAATTGACGACCTTCAACTAGGCCCCAACGAAAACTTGTCAAGTTGACTTCAAGTTACTCATTGACTAATAGTTTTTCTCCCATTGATTCAATGAATTGATTCAATAGGGAAAAACCTTATCTCTCCCTACCTTGTCCAGTAGTCTACTTCATCAGTTATGTCTGTTGACTCAGCAATCAACGCTAAATAAAGGTTTGTTGGCAGGCTGTAACCCTTGCCCTGTATAGGTTCATTTTGGGACGTATTCTAGCTCGACTTGATTGATTAAAATTAGCCTATTTACGAAATGACTAGAATTCTTTCACAGTATAGGTTTCAAGCTTGATTTTTGAGTCAATATACCGTACTTGTATACTATTTGTATTTATATTGCTTATATTATTATTTTTATTTATGTTATTTATAGTATTTATAGGTATTGTTTATAATAAATTGACTTATGAGCCTTTTAATGTTAAACGTTCCGTATTATTCGCAGCGAGATAATGTATCTGAGCCACATAGAAGCTGCAACAAAAGTAGTTGCTGTATGGTAGCCGAATACATTAAACCTGGTATTTTTGGAGGTAGCGACAACGTTTATTCGATTCTGCTAGAAGGTTATGGAGATACAACGAACCATGAGGCTCATACTCGTTTGTTGAGCGCTAGAGACTTTAGAACCGAGTTTCGATATGATTTGTCTTACGAAGACTTAGACGAGTCTCTGTTTAGTCGTAAAATGCCCATAGTTATTGGAGTTTTGCATAGAGGGCATTACTTAACTCCTTATGGCGGTCATATGTTGGTAATTATTGGGAAAGAGAATGAGGACTGTTATATCTGCCATGACCCTTGGGGAAACCCGTTTGCTTACGATGACGACAATGGAGCGAGCTGCTTAATCCCTAAACAGTCCCTTGATACCCGATGGTTAGCAGATGGAATAAACAGAGGTTGGGGGCGCTTGTTCTATTAATAATTGCGATCGCAACTGCTCAATAGACCTGATCAACTTCCCTGCCGAGTTGGACGTGTAACCCCTCTCCCTTTTTAGTTTTGGGACTGTGTTGGCCAACCAATTTTCTAGCTGTATACACCTGTCTACACCACTGCCTACACTGTCTACACCTACCTGTCTACACCTGTCTACACTACTCTCTATGATGACTGTACTAACATCAACAATTTGCCTGAGTGTTTCTACCTCTTCACTCAGGCGTTCAGCTTTCCCAGGCGTTGCTCTAACTCCTCAAAGCGTTCATCCAGTCTTGTTTGTAGCTGTTCTAATTCCTCTCTTATATCAGGGGTGTCTACAGTGTCTACAGTTCTGTTAACAAGGGTGTCTACACCTTGACTGATGGACAGTAACAGTCTCTTGGCTGCAAGGTTGAGACTTTCACCCGGTTCACACTGCCCTCTAAGCCACTCCAGTTCACTATTTGAGAGTCTAAAGCTAATCAGTTCACTTGCCATGTCTACACCTGTCTACACTACCTGTCTACAGTGTATACAGTAGGTGTCTACAGTGTCAACACTATCTGTTAACAGGTGTATACACCCTACTAGCAGATAGACTAGACTAAAATATCATTGGCCATGTTGAAAGATTTAAGTTACGCCGCCTTCGGATTGTTGGTGATGATTCAGAGAAGGTTTGGCGATCGCAACTGACACCCCCTAACCTGTCAGGGTTAGCCCCCCCTAAAACACAAGGATAAGGGATTAATTTAATTAATTAAATTAATTGATTAAATCAATCCCTCTAGAGAACTACTTCCGTTTATCAAGCCTGTAGTCGCTGCATTTTTCTCCGTAATTTAGTGGATTAGCAGTACAGGGTAACAGCTCTATCCCTGTACTGTAATAACACCTTTCGCAAGGATTGTAATCATTCAGAATGTATGTATTGAACCTGGAAACCGGTAAATGAATCTTCACTGGTCTTTTGAAGCGTGGAAAACCGCACCAAATCGAGGGTGAACAGTAGATAGGTATTGTCATTTTTTTGATAATTTTATAGTGGCTTAACCCAAATCAAGCCTTGTTTAGTCGATTGCGGCTTAAAGCCTTGATTGATCATCAATTGGTGAATAGTGAGGTTATCTAGCCTAGGCAAATCTAAACTGCCATCTAGTATTCGTTTCTTGAGAAAATCTAACGCTTCTTGTGAGGTTATTCTTAACTCAGTCTCTATAAATTGTTCCATACCATCCTCTAAAAACAACTTGTTTTGAGTCAAAGTTGCCAAGGTTTTTTCCTCAACAAACTGAGAGAGTATCTCAATAGTTATTGATTTTTCTAAGAGTGGCAACCTGACTAACTCTTGATAGGGTATCAAGTATTCGTCAATCACTTCGTTGACTTTTAATTGCTTGTGCAAGGCTAAAGTTGTAAGCACGTCAAGAATCATTGTTTTAAATTCTCGATGCTTGCTAGATGTTTTGTGTTTGTTAATCCCTCGTTTTATCGCTTGATATTCTAAACAGATATCAGTACGATAAAATAATTTTAAATCTATCTCTAACTCAGTTACGTCTAGTAAATCTGGGTCAACATACTCTCTGTCTGTTTCGTTTTTCTTAAAGTGAAAAATCATTGCTCTACGCTTTAACTCTTCACATCCCGGAATAGACCAGTGGGTATGAATAGAGGAAATTATTTTTGTGCCGAATGTACAGAATTCTTGGATTTTAGCACCCGGTAAAGCGATTCTAGTTTTGCTAGTCGCCCTATTGCATCCTGATTTCAAAATACCAAAAATACTATCAGGAGAATTCGGAGAAATTCTTACGGGTCTAATATCATCCCAACATAGAATTGTATTACGCTCTAGCCTTTCCTCTGGCATATCAGGGTGTACAAGGTATTTTCTATCATTCAATGTGTTTCTAATTGATGCAGTAGTTGAGTTTTCTAGTAGAGGTTGCACCCCGTATAATTTACTCGCAAGTGAGCCTACTTTAGATTTACCTGAACCACTTTCACCCCACAAAAAAGTTATGGGCAAATTAGTTGCAATAGCAGATGGGGTTAATATTGTTGCTAGAATCAAATCTCTCTGCAATTCATTATGTGGCAACAAAAAACAAGCATCAAACAACAGGGACAAGTTGTCCCATAAGCTATCAGAATCGTTAGGAACCACTTCTCTCCAATCAATGAGAAAAGAGTCCCTAAACTGTGAATAGTCTAGGAACTTTTCAGACATTTTATTGAATTCCTCCTGTTGCTATTTTTATCAAAACTTCTAAGTATTTTTGGTTGATTTCAAACTCTTCACTAGGGAGTTTGTACATCGCCAAAAAGTAATAATGCAACGGCAACGTTTCACCCTCAGTACCATCTATTGCTGTACTAAAATGTTTAGCAATAAATGACATTCGAGCGTTAAGAACTTGTTCAGTTGTTTCCTTCGGCGTGTAACTACTACCGCTTTTCTTAAAGCTAGTATTAGCTAGTTTGTCAA
Organism: Limnoraphis robusta BA-68 BA1; assembly: GCF_034932365.1. Lineage (NCBI taxonomy): Bacteria > Bacillati > Cyanobacteriota > Cyanophyceae > Oscillatoriales > Sirenicapillariaceae > Limnoraphis > Limnoraphis robusta. Next base: position 20,245 of record NZ_JAYGHR010000083.1, read on the forward strand.
AGCTGTAGTCACTTAACCCGTCTACCGATTCAGTAATAGGCTTAACATCTAAGAAAGCTTCTTTCAAGATTGCCTTCTTGTCCTCGTTTGTTTCTATTTTCCATCGATTAGCAAAGCCTAAGTTATTTTCTGTGCAGTCTAAAGTCCCCTCGACTAATCCATCAGGAAACTCGCTAGCCAACTCATCAAATCTGTCAATGAAGAACAAGTCCCATTCAGAAGGCTTGATAGTATTGTCGGGCTTACCATCTTTTCCTTTATAGGTTTGTTCAGTTTTTAGGAATCGCAGCAATACAGGGCTAGGCAGTTCGTTGATATTAATCCAATCGCCTCTACCGTTATCGTCATTTTTCCACTGTTTGCATTCAGTAGCCTTGCAGTTAAACAGTGCTACATAGTAATGCTGTTCATCTGACCAGGACTTAAATCCTTTGAAAGTCAATCTTTTTGATGATGTCTTAGTCCAGTCAGGAGTGAGAACCATCCCTACATCTTTTTTCTCAGATACTTTAAACATTGTGATTATTTCTCAGTTGTGATTTCTACAAGTTCAAAAAACAACTCTTTCAGTTGTGACTTTAACGTCTCTGAATAGGCTATGGAATAAGTTTGAATTTTACTTAGTCCAGAGCTACTTAAATCTAGATAACCCCTGTACTTGCTGCGAGGTTTAACGTCATCAAATAGTTCAATGATAGCCTTCAAAAACAGATCCTCCTTGCCTTCCGTTTTGTCTATCAACAAAAAGGCTGAATAATTGTTGAATTCATTACCAAATGAATTGTCGTCATTCTTGATTTTCAGGTTTTCAAAGTTTATCATGTAACTTGGGGTATCAAGTCGATTAATGATTTTGATTTTTCCTTCAAAAATCAAGAATTGATTACAGGGACGAATGAAATCAGGCACTAAAAAATTAAGAAACATTATTCAACCTCTCCATTAATATTGGATTTTTTGCAATCATTAACTAACCCATCTAAGTTGCATTGCGTGAGATACCTGTTGAATGTTCTTAAGTCGTAAGTCACAAAACCTCTAGCAACTGTTGTGATCACAGGACAAACAATCACTAATTTTTCAAAGATTTCTGGCTTAAGATAGGCTAAGTTTTTCATCTTCTCCTTAAACTCAGCTTGAATAAAGCCTTTAGACTCAACATAAAGAACGGGTTTTTTGTCTTGGCAAACTGTAAAATCAACCTTCCAATCTTGAGAAGGAAACCAGTTAGACTTGGGTCTAACTTCAATGGGTTGATGTACCTTGATTGACGGCAAAGGAAAGTATTTTTCTAGGGTTTTCATTGTTTCCAACTCAAACTGAGAATCAAAAACTATTCCTTTATAAGTCTCCCTTCTTGCTTGAATCATTCTCATTGGTTTTATTGTTTAATTGAAACAACGCTTCATCAATTAATTCTCTCAACAATTTTTCATTGGCATTGACTATCGGCTTTAACACTTTGGCTAGTTGAAACGAGATAAACTCTCTGTCAAATTTCACTAACCTTACTTGTGAGGGTACTAATCTCGGTGATTCATTGACTAATTGACATTTTATTTCGTCAACAAATCCATCTTTCAGCAACATTCGTTTATCAATGCTTCGGTTAACTATTCTGATTTCGGACCAATGGAAAACCTTCATCTCGTTGTTGTCATTAGAATTCATCATTATTTAACCTCTCTAGCTCTTTTTTTCGTTGATACTGAATGTCTGCAATCATTAATCTTGTCTCTAACAACTCAATTTCAGACACAAACAAATAGCGAATGGGTTTAATGAAATGAGTTGCGTCTAGATAAATTAACTCACAATAACGTTGAAAGTAGTTGTTATTTAAGTCAATTGCATTGATATCATTTATCTTGTGTTGCTGACAAATAACATCAACATAATTTGAGTCAAGCCAAGTATTAAACTCATTAATGAATCCTTGAACAGCAGTTTCTACAGCAAACTCCTCTTGATACTCCTTAAACTCATCTCTTGAATTAACAATCTCAGAAATCCAGTTTAAAAAATTCATTGGATTTTCAACAGGTGTATTCATTGCTAGCCTTACCTGTAAATGAGGTAATTTTTTCTCACTATTGTTGTTGGTCATACGCAAAGGAGTGGTAAGTGAAAAGATAGCGATAGTTCACTTACCACTCCTTTGCGTCAAGCTAAATTTACATTTTTTAATATTGTTGACAACACAACAATATTGTTGATAATCTCTATCAGGGGAGTATGTGTTTTCTCTAATTGATTCAATTAATTGATTCAATTCAGTTACAACGTCTTCTTAGTCGCCTCTAGCACTGTCTTGTTGAAAAACGATGGCTCAGTTTTATAGTGCATTTTTAACTTGACCGCTTGATTTTTACGTTGTTTGCCTAGTTCTAGAGCAACGTCCTTTTGTCTCTCAAACTTAGACAAAGTAAACCAGTTAGTTATTGTCATAGCTGAAAGATACTGAGGTTTAGGGGTAATTTGCAAGTTGTAACCCGTGCGCTTGCTAGTACCCTTGTGAGTTCTGACATCAATAGGGTAAACAAGCTTGGCATCAGTGAATGATGCTAAATTTTCTAGCATTTTTTCACCCTCGGTATCTGTAGAGGCATAAACTACAAGTTTTCTACCATTGCTTAAATGCGCTTCACATCTAGTATTTCCTTTGTTAAATACGTTGTTAGTACCAAAGGTTTGTTTAATGTTTGTCCAGGTTAGCTTTAATGGATTGACGTTAGGAACAACTAAACGTGAGCGAACTACGGTTTTTCTTCTCTCCTTAGTCCAGTACGGGGGTTCTTCATAATTGAAAAATTCAAACATTACCTCAATACCGTTATTTTCTGTTACTGGTATCACGTCCCAATCACCTGTTGATGGTAAGTTTAAGCCAATCTCTCTATTATCAATTAATTGAGTTGTATGTAAAATGCTACTAACCTGATTTTTAACAAACTCTTCATTGCCTGCTATTAAAAATGATTCTGATGGTACATCTTTGTTGGGAGTGAATTTAATTTCTCGGTGTTCCCCAAACAAGTCAAAAACACCTTTTGTCATACCGTCAAGTCCGAACCATTCATCTAATCCTTCTGCTACTACAAAGCCAGCTTCTATACACGCATCTGAAAACTCTTCGGTGAACTCTTCTAAGTTATTTTCCATCCTCTCCCCTAGCTTCTCCCTTTTCTCTTGTGCGGCTTTGGAAAACGTCCAGTTCTCTCCTTCTTTCTCTCCCCACTCTTTAATAGTGGATGCTGATACTCCTAAAATTGTTTGCCATACTTTGTTCATAGTTCCTACTGAGCCTTTGATAATCCGTCTAATCATCATATAACCTTTCAACAATAACCATTGCATTGTTGACTGAGCTACCATTAAAAAAAATCCCTGCAAATCTATTAACATTTCGTTAACAAATTCATCGCCAACCTTGTTAAGAAGCAAAGTAGCTAATGGTAGGTTAAATGTAGCCGTTACTAACCCTGGTGCTGCACCACAAACCAACCACCCTAGAGCTTTCCCCAGTACGCCATACATTCTAGTTTCTACAGCTAACCAAGTTTGCTTAATTCTCTCATTCAATTCTTTATCAGTAGCTTGCCAATTAAAGTTCCATATTGTTTGAAAAGCTTGAGTTATCCACTGCCATATCTTTTTAAAATTAATTTTTCTTAAAAAACCAATAATTTTAGAAGTTAAAAAACCAATTAAATTTTTAGCTTTACCTAGTAAATTGCTGAACCAATTATCTCCGCCACTAGATAACTGGATTTTTTTACCTTGTGGAGAGACAATCTTGCTGATTTTTCTGGAGTTTAAATGCGATAATTTAATTACAGTTTTTGCAACAATATCAGTAGCCATGATAAATATAAAAACAGAAGTGTTGATAGCAATTATATCAATAAGCATTACAATTTTTGTCAATCTTTTTGCAGTATTAAGACTAACTTGGAAAATTGCTTCAATGTATGGCGAGTTAAATCAGAGAATTAGTAAAAACAAAAATGATATCAACTCTATTGGTCAAATAATGAGAGGAGAAATAACCCGGTCATCAGAAACGGTAGAAGGAAACCTTCAAGCCCAAATCTGGCAAACAAGTGTTCGAGTAAATGGTATCGAAGATTTTTTAGAAGACAAGGGGTATAAGCCCCCAACATTCCAGAGACACTAAACTAAATTTGCGTCAATATTGACGCAAAACTACTAAGGTAATTTCTGAAATTTTTGTGCTATGACAATAGATATAGTTTTTATCGGAGAAAAAAAATATGGCATCCGCAATCACCACTGTCTCTACTACTTTAGAAGGTCAGTTATTGGAAATCATAGAATCAATTGCAAGTGTTCAAGTAGTTGCTGAACGCAACCCTGACAGCATTACTTTAGTAACTACCTATAGTCGTAACATGGCTACTGGAGCTATCACTTTTGCGGGAGCGGTTCCTACAACTGACGCCCTGGACGGAACCGGGAAAATTGTAGTTGGTGCTGCTACTGTGTACATTGATTAATTGAATTAATCAATTCCACAATTTAAAGAAGAGGAAAAATGAGAAAAGATGGCTACTAAAAAATCAGCCAAAGAACAGGTTAAAAAAGACATAGAATTTGCTGAGTCGAGGAAAGGTTCGCAGCGAATTATCACCTACGCAATGGTAGATAAGTCATCGTTTGTGACTTTCTATGTACCAGAATGGTTTATCGTCTTACAGGGAGAGGCGGCAGCAAAAACAGTCGATACTATTACTGCGACTGCAACACCTTATGTACCTAAAAAACCAATAAAAGAGCCGATTACAACTGATGAGAATTTACAACCTACAGGTGGAGCATCAAACACGGGCAACAAGCGTATCATCAGAAGTGTACCAAAAGGTCAAGCACCTGACTCCGAAGGCACGTCTAGCTTGAGCATTGGTAGGCGTATCAAGTTAATCTTGAAAAACAATACCATCTTAAAGTTAGGAACTAAAGACTACAGAGTTAAATCGTTTAGACCCCACAGTAAAATGAATGCTATGGCAATTAAATACTTTCTCCAACAAGCTGGCTTGAAAGATAAAGTAGCATCATTCTCTACTGGTAAAACGATTTATTTGTTAGATGATGTTGATGTTACTCTCGATCAATTAGGTGAGTTAAAAGACAACGTCGGACAAGCAACCGCAGTATAACAATAGTCAATGATTAATGAAGCAGAGTGGGAATTAATTTTCAGCGAGTTTCGCAGAGATGATGTTAACCCTCTGCTTTTAATTCCTTTGCCTAGAGATTTTTATCGACACACAATAAGAATCGAAGTAACAGCGACTGATATACCGTCAAGTTGGAGAACGGCAGGATGGTTGTATCACCGACTAACAGATTTTAACTCCCCTCATAGAGATATCCTTTCAGAAAATAGAGTCTTAGTTAATTGCAGGCAAGTCATTCAATTACATAAAGTTTCTCCCGTATTTTACTTAGAATATTTGCCCGCTAAATGGTATATCTGGCAAGATATAAAAATTTGGTATTGGACGCTAGGCGAGTAACATGAGCGACATAAATATTGGTGATAAAGTTTGGTGGGATAATCGTTGCTGGATTGTAGTAGCTGTTCATAACTGCGGTAGAATGGTAGACCTCTACAATCCAGATACAAAAGAAAAAGAAAACATGGTTTATGCGTCAGACTTACGTTATCCCTGAATTAAATCAATTAATTGATTCAATTAACCATAAACCTATATCTTAAGTTGTCAACCAAAATACGATATACCAGAGAAGGAAAATATAGCCGGGAACGGCCCCTGAAGTTCGCTAAACCTAGCTTTTAATTTTCCTCCCTCGCTAACAAGAAGGATATTATACGAAGACTGAACAGGTGATTTTATGGGGTAAATCCAAACTGTTGAATCTGTTTTTTCTACAAAGGACAAACCGCCTTCATTGCCGTTAAAAGTTGTAGCTATCCTATGAGAAATCAAGCCTACCCAGTATGGGGGAATGCTTTCTCCGTTGTACCAAGGTAGCTCAATTAATCCCGTCGTTAACGCGATTGAATATCCCCAGAAAAGATTTGAACCAAACTTGGCAAATGCTTTGCTAGGTTGACAATGTTGAGGCAAAGCATCCCAATCACTGGGGCCAGGAATACCCTGTGGCCCTTGCGCTCCGGTTGCACCTGTTGCACCTTTTAACTCAACATAAGTAAATGTTGATTCACCTTCAACCCTAATCCCCAACTGAGTACCTTGCCAGTCGAATTCTAAAAATTTTGGAGTAGATAAAACAATAAGTTCATCTTGACTTAGCATCTATTTAGCCTATAATCAATACAATAATTATAAGAGAGAAGAGATGAAACTTTTTAAATATAACGGAACTAAAATAGTTAGTATTGTTAACACTAATCTAGTCACTCTCAATACAAGCGGTTTAGATAACGAGGTTGCTTTTGTTATTGGTAGTAGAATGTTTGAATGTGAAATCAAAGTTGCTCATAAATTGCTTGCTGAAAATTTTATTAACCTTAAAATTGACAATGTTTTGTTAGCTGAGACTTACTTGCCGTCAACAAATTGGTTAGAGTCTACAGTAATTAGTAAAAATATCAAATTAGCTAACAATCAAAATGTCACTTTAAAACTTAATAACTTTAATGATAATGATATTATTTCTGTTATAATGACTTATACTGTTACTTTATTTATTGATAATTAAAATGATTATTGACGACATAGAAGGGATAACTATATCAGTCCCAGTAATGAGTTTTATAAACAATGGGATTATTGAGACTAACCCCATTGAAATAAATTATAAAAACTTAATTCTTGATTACTATAATAATTTTTATTATGGGATTAAATTGCTAGGGGGAAAAATAGCAGTTGAAAAGCTGCAATTAAATTATCGGCTAACAAGTTTACCAAGGTCAAATAAGTATCTTGACAATCCGCCAACAGTAATCCAAAGTGACTTAGATAAGATAGTTAATATCCTAAACTTCGAGCAGGATTACAACAGAAGTACAGGTTATGCAGTAGAGTTAGAGATTAAAAATAATAATTATCTTATAAATAGATTAAACTTTTATAATTTTGGTTTAAATAACAACGAACTAGACATGATAACTCCCCATCTAACGGTTAATAGCGTTGACATTCCATCGGTGTTAGATACGTTATCTTTTCAATTGTATAAACCTATTAACTTTAACCCATTAAGTAATAATTATTTTACGATATTTGGTAGCTTTATTTTCAAAGGTAAACTAGAAGTTCAAGGTATTAAATAATGGTTAGAGTTTCTTCGAGTTCCAACACAACTACTGCTATTAGTAAGCGCACTGGGTTAAGTAGAGAAGAAATCGAAACAATGCGTAGAGAGGCCTATCAAGAGACAAAGGGAATTAAATCTGGTTCTATCAAGGCAGGAGGTATTGGTAAAATATCAGCGAACACAGCAGGAGGTATTGGCTTAAGCGTGGCTGGATTTGGACTCAAGGTAAAACCTGACGGCAGTGGGGGGGAAGTTTCCTTTCCGGGAGGACTGAAAGTCAGCTTTAAAAAAGAAGGATGTTTTACCGTTGAGACACGAACTATTTTTGGTCAATATGCAGGTTCTAATATCACAAAAGACCCTAGTTGCAATAGTAACGACGATGACAGTAGCAGTGATGAACCTAAGCCGCCTCACTGCATTGGAAGTGATGGGAAGGCAGGTTCAGGAAATCCTAATCATCAACTTCCTGCGTGTGCTAATGATGGAAAAGTTCACACTTTCTACTATTTACATTCTAGTATCACTTCTAGAAAATATGAATATCACAACGGGGGATGGGGTAGTTATCGTACACTATCTTACAAACATTATTTATTTTCAAATATTAAAGGCATGTATGACTACAGTGAAGATGAACTAACCATAACTGAGTACATAGACGGCAATTTAAATACTAGAGATCATAATAACGTACCCACATTTGTTGCAAATAGGTTTAGAGGAACTTATGAACAATTTTTAGAAGTAATAGGGGAACCTGTTGACACAAAAACAACACGTACAGTAATACCTACTTGGAATCCCTACCCCTACACATATACCGATGAATATAAAAGTTGGGTTGTTGCAGGTATCAATGAAGCTGGTTACGATTGCAACCCGACAGGGGACGAAGGATGCGGTAGCGACAGCAATGGCAGCAACAACACTGAAAATGAAGGTAAAAATAATCCCCCTAGAAGTGGAAAAACACCAGGTAAACCGAGTAAAAATAAGAAAGGTGATAATAATGGAGACGATGACATGAGTAAATGCTGCGAAGAAACGAAAGAGTTATTGTTATTAATCCTTGACCATGTTGGATACAATCTCTCACCTATTGAAGTCCCATCATCGTTGATAGATGATGACAACTCTGAACCGACAATCATCCCGAATATCCCATCATTTTTAATTTGGTGGTTTGGTAGGTGGGACGATGCTACAGGAGTATTTCCACAAGTAATAAATATTGAAGATAGTGACCCATTAGAAGCGGGGAATCAATCGGGGGAGCCTGTGATTCTAAACAATCAAGCTGAAGCATTTAGCGAGTTATACGCTGAGACTATGATGGTACTACAACAACAACAAGTATTGTTAGAAGTGTGTTTTAAGGCATTACTAACATGGGGATTAAACAGAGAACAGGGAATGAGGCTAGAGTATCAAAATGATGCAATTATCGATTATTTATGTTTCGGAGTTAAGGAAAAAAATAAACAGATTAAACAATTATTTAATCCTGTTACTGATTCTGAAGAATGGAGTGAGGTTTTAAGTGAAAAATAAACTCCGGTTAGGGTTATTGAAATTGACGATAAAGCTAATCTTCAACTGACTTTAACTGAATTATTACAAGCAGCTTCAATTATTAGAGCTAAGTCATTTACCAAGATTAACCCTACTACTTTCGCTGAGGATACTAAAAAGTCAATGATAGATTCTATTGGTTTGTTAAACCGAATAAACGGTATGATTAACACTCCTGAAAGAAGAAGCGATGGTTGGATACAGTTCAAAAAGTGGGTAGATAGCCAGATACCTGATTCAGACATAACTGATGAAGTAGACTACTGGACAAGGTAGAAAGAGACAAGGTTTTTCCCTATTAAATTAATTCATTAAATTAATTCATTAAATTAATGGGAGAAAAACTATTAGCCTTGGTTGACTGAGTAAAATGTCCAGCTTAGTACAGGTAGCCTAAAATGAGTAACTTGAAGTCAACTTGACAAGTTTTCGTTGGGGCCTAGTTGAAGGTCGTCAATTTAGACACAAGCTCTATTCTTGATTTTGAAGCTTAGGTGGATACAAAGTCTTCTATCCTTGATGGGCGAACTGAGAGACAAACAGACGTTGCTGCTCAAAATGTGAGAGAGATAGTCAAATGATTTTTCTGTATTGATTCAATCCATTGAATCAATACCCAAAAAGGGATTAACCTTCTGACACTCAGATGTCACCTAACTCCAGAGAGAGAGAGATACAACTTTCCCCTTCACCTTGCCTGATATCTGACAGACACTACCCTCAAACGAACGATGTCAAGGTTGCGTAGCACCGTAGGCTTGACCTTGACAGAGTGAGTGAGGGTAGTAGGCTGAAGAGTTCAGGTAAGGTAGATGGGTTAAATGTTTGATTTGACAGGATTGCAGTATTGTGTTAGTTGACTAAAAAATCCTATCAATTGCTTGATGGACAGTTACTCATTTATTCAGTTAGACTTAACTCAATTGAGTAAAAAGTGAGTAAATCAGTTAATAAGCTAAGTAAGTTTGTTGATTGAAAGTGTTGTAGGATAAGGGTTTTACGAGACTAAATAAACACGCTCCCTGAACAGTTAAATTAGCTGTAACCCTTATAACTACGTGACTCACCTTTACTCAAGTCCAACTGACGTTAGAGATTGAGTAAACACAAAAAAAGACCCACTCGCTGGGTCTTGTACGTTACCTTACGCACTCGATTGGATCTGTTTGCTTTCTCTGTTTATTCTAGCTGATAAATGATTTTTAGTACATCCTTAATCAGCTTGTTTTCTAGGTCGAATCCCAAGCGCTCTAACTCTTCTTTAGCCAGGTCTAAAGATAGCGGTTGTTTAGAATGATTCAACAGAATGTCAACGGTAGTTTGTAGGTTCTTACGCTTCTTATAGGTGGTATCGTTTTGTTCGACAGAATGCCCCATAGACCTTGCTCTTATCTCTTGTGGCACACCGTACATTTCACCTAGTTGATTACCTAAATGCCTGAAAGCGTAAATCTCGGTTGCAGGCGCTTTGTGTCGTCTCATGTACTGCGAATGACTTTTATTAAACCCTGTACAGTCATTTTCCGGTAAGCTATTAGGCTTGGGCTTGTACTCGTGCAAACTAATTTCACGTATTTGCAACAGTTCAATAATTTCTGGGTTTGTTGTAACTGGTTTGCAGACACGTCCGCCGGTTTTAATTGATGTTCCAAAATAAGTGAAGTCACCTAACACTAACAACAGGGTTTTATTACTTGGGTCATTGATAGCAGGTATAGTTACACCGTCTTTTGTGTAAGGCTTGTCAAGGTTAATAGCGGCAGCTATCTCAGTTGGACGTAATGCGTAAAGGATACACATTGATGTTACCCATAACCAATTTTTACGGGCTAAAGTACCACGCCCCTTACCTATTTTTTTGGCTAACATTATTTCACGCCATTCTAAAAAATTTTTCCACGATACAGATTGTTTGTCTTTGAATATAGTTTGTCCTGGATCTATCTCTGCAAAGCGTTCTAGTAGCTGTTTATTGTTTGGACATTTTTCGGCTATTCTTCTCATTGCGTAATAACATTTTTCAAAGCTGTTAGTACCTTTTTTGTAGGTAAATAAAACAGTTTTAAAATCTTCCCAAATTGGTTGCTTATCCCAATTTGGTAGTTTTTCAAAAAAACACAGATTCCCTTGTTTCCACGTCAAAGCATCGTTAGAAATTTTACGCGAACGAGGTCGTTTAGTTTGTGCGTTCAACCCATTAAAGTATTCATTTTCAAGCTCTTGAATAATCTCACGGTAAGTTTTCAAGTCGTTGACAATTTCGTTTTTGCCTTCTATTTCTCGTTCGTACCATTCGTTGAATTCTGAGGCAGTAGTGAACTTACTGAGTGCGTCTTTAATTTTCCAAGCCTTGTCTATCGCCTGGTAAACTCCTGATTCGTCAAACGGGACATTAATATTTTTAGTGGTACGCCCCCCGGTTACAGGGTTACTCCATTGTAAGTATAAATACTTATTGCCTTGCAGCTTGAAACTTATCCCCTTGGGCAACCGTCCTTTGAGTTCATCACATTTGTCCTTAACTTTTTTAGCGTTGGCTAGAATACCCTCGTATCCCTTGTAAGACCCGGCTCCACCGATGGAATCGTTGTTACTCATTTTTTACTCAATCTCTAACGTCAGTTGAACTTGAGTAAAGGTGAGTCACGTAGTTATAAGGGTTACAGGTTAGCTCTACGTTCAGGGAGCGTGTTTACAACTTTTTTGTGTTCTTTGTGTCGAGCGTGGTTAAATTAGGCTTGCTGCTTGTCAAGATACCAGCGATCACTGCTATATCAGTGATCAATATTTACGGGTGACTGGTGACTGAATTTGTGTTAGATGTCTCCGTTTGAGGGATAATGGAGAATGTTTGGTTAAACTGGGGTTGATTGTGACTCAAAAATATTACGCTCAAATTTATGTCACCCTTCGTCCTTCTGTTTTAGATCCGGCAGGCGTAGCTGTTCGCTCCGGGATTCAACAAATGGGTTATGATAATGTTGAACAGGTACGAATTGGCAAATATATCGAACTGACTGTTAATGCCAGTAATCTAGATGAAGCGAAAACTCAATTAGATCGCATCTGTGATTTACTTTTAGCTAATCCTGTTATTGAAACCTATCGATTTGATTTGACTCCGGTTTCTGCGGAAGTTCAAACCCCTTAAACTTCGATTATATTTAATCATTTATCCATGAAATTTGGCGTTGTTGTTTTTCCGGGTTCTAATTGCGATCGCGATGTAGTTTGGGTGACTGACGGGCTTTTGGGTCAACCGACTCGTATGATTTGGCATCAAGATACAGATATCTCTGATATTGATGTGATGGTGATTCCGGGCGGGTTTAGCTATGGGGATTATCTGCGGTGTGGGGCGATCGCTCGTTTTTCTCCGGTGATGCAAGCGACGGTTGAACACGCTAAACAAGGAAAGTTTGTGATTGGCATTTGTAACGGCTTTCAGGTGTTAACGGAGTTGGGATTATTACCGGGAGCGTTAGTCAGAAATCGCGATTTACACTTCATTTGCGATCGCGTCCCGTTAACGGTTGTCAATACTAAGACGCCCTGGACTGCTAGTTATTCAGCGAACGAAGTGATAATGATGCCGATCGCACATGGAGAGGGATGTTACTATTGCGATGAGAATACTTTAACACAATTAGAAGCAAACAATCAAGTTATTTTTCGCTACGGTTCAACTCCGACTCCGAATGGGGCTGAAAACCCCAACGGTTCACTGAATAATATTGCGGGAATTTGTAACGGCCAGGGAAATGTTTTAGGGATGATGCCGCACCCTGAAAGAGCCTCTGATCCGAGTTTAGGACAAACGGATGGGATGAAGTTATTTAAAGGTTTATTATAAAAAGTCAAGAAAATTGAATTAAAATTTCGAGCCGATGATCTAAAATCCTATTAGCAATGTAAAATTCGATCTTTGCTAATATCTTTATTTGTTTTTTTTTATAAAAACACTGTAATAAACTCTAAATTAGTTAAAAGTAAAAGTTAGAATTGAAACAAGCAAGCATAAATTGTGTAGTAGATAAACCCTAGAAAACAAGGTTGATTTATGTTGAGTGCTAGGAACAATGATGGAGGAAGCAAAAAATGGCAGGTCTACAAGATTCAAGGACTATTAATAGTCTGGGAACAGAATTTACAATACCGGTGGAGGCATCGGATCTGAAACCGAATGTACCGATTAAATTTACAGCCTATCCGCTAGGCCCCGCCCCCAATGTTGCCCCAACTCTTGATATTGAGTTTATCCCTAATGCCAATGTACCCGGTTTTCCTTCTGGTACCCCGGTTAGTGGGTGGGGGAATGGCATTGAGGAAACCTATGAATTTCCCAATGGATTTCCCGCAGGAACAGGTGCGACTGTAACAGTAAAATCGGTGGCGAATACGGGGCCTTTTCTGTTTGAAGTCAGTTCAGAAACGGCGAATAACAGTTCTTTTTCTGCGGAAGCCCAAGGGATTATCAATTCTTCTCGCAGTTTAAATGGATTTGTGGGTCGGAGTGATACTGAAGATTGGTATCAGTTTGTAGCACCTCCCACCGCCGGAACGTTCACATTCCGACTGTCAAACTTAGAGGATAATGCGGATTTAAAAATCTTCAGAAGTAATGGATTTTCTCTGCTGAATCAAGGCACAAATACCGGGACAACCAACGAGCAAATACCAGTTCCTCTCGAAGCAAACCAAACTTATTTTGTTCAAGTTTCTAATCTTCCCAATGGTTCAAACTTGAGCGATGCGGGTGCAACATCAACTGCCTACACCTTAGAGATTATTCCCGGAACTGGGGAACAAACATCAGTCTCGGTGAGTGCATTGGGTAATCCTTCGGAGGTTGGACCTACTCCGGGTACATTTCAAATCTCGCGGACAGGAGATACAACCACTCCCCTCACCGTTAACTTCAGCGTTGGAGGAACGGCAACTTTTGGAAACGACTATAATCAGACAGGCGCGACACTTAACGGTACAAACGGAACGGTCACTATTCCGGCTGGACAAAGCAGCGTTGGCATTACGGTTAATCCGGTTAATGATGGTGTGAGTGACCTCAACGAAACGATTGAAATTGGCTTACAAGCGGCTACAGGTTATACGCTTGGCGCTCAAAGCAGTGCAACTCTGACCATTATTGATACCTCCTCACCGGTCGTGACAGGTGAGCGTGTGGCTCGTTACTGGGATACGCTAGCAGGTTCTCACTTTTTTACCTCCGATCCGAGCGAGCAACAAAACACAAACGGGAATTCTCGATATAGTCCAGAAGGGTTTGAATTCCTCTCAGAAGGAGATGTCACCCTACGACGTTATGTTAACTCACAAGGGGGCTATTTCTACGCGAGTAACCCCGGTGAAATTGCTTTTGTGAACACCTTACAAGAATGGCGAGCTGATCCTTCTGTCGTACAAATTCAAGTGTATTCGAGTCCGCAAGTGGGAACAAGCCCTGTATTTCGAGCGTTCAATTTAGACACAAACGGTCACTTTTACACGATCGATCCAAATCAAGCGGCTTTTGCAGACTCACTTCCTGATTTTAGACTAGAACCTGGAGTTGCCTTCTATGCCAAACCCGCTTAAATAAAAATAGCCATTGCTCAAACAATGACTTGATGAATATTAACAGTCTAAAAAACAGGATTCTATCATTAAAATTTGAACAGCGATCGCCGGATAATTTCCAACGGAATTCACTTACATCAAAGGTTGTAAAGCCTGGGCGATCGCTTCTCGTTGTTCGCTATCATATCCCCAACGTTCGAGAAAACTTTGATATTCGCCTGAGCCTGTTTGAATGGTTTCTAGAAGTTGTTTAACCATTGTATCCAACACGGGAATATTCAGAGATTGTATTAAATGAACGGAACGCGATCGCACCCGATCTGAACTCGCAGCCATGTCTTCCTGTTGGTTACGACGGTGATAAATGACCATAGCCGCCGACATTGCCATATTTTTGATCAGCAAGTCCGGTACAATCTCAGGAGCGGCTTCTAAACCCCGTACAACGGCTTCTGAGGGGCGATCGACAAAGACCCGAGGATCGCTAAGATAAGTAACAAAAAACCCTCTGGCGCCATTGTGAGTTTTGACTAAATTCGCGATCGCGGCTTCAGTTTCCGACTCAGAAAGGTCATTCGCCGCTATATTTTCGAGTAAAGTCTCAGTTTGGGCGATCGCCTGTTCAAAGGTCAGATCTTCAGAAGTGGACTCGGTAGAGGGAGAATTCATAAAAAAGGCTGATAATTCGACACCATTTTTGAGATTAACAGCATTGTGACACAATGAAGGAATCCGACGGAAGGTAAAATTAGCCCGTCATGGCAATTATTTCATCAAAATCACAACCGACTGACCCCAATTCCCCAAAAAAGCGTGCATCTGTACCTTCGGGAAAGGCTCAAAAATCTCAATCTGGATCTGAAGATGAACATTTACTTGTCCCGGAAGCAACAACTGATGAACAAATTAACCCCAAACAAGATGAATCCATTCGACCTCAGCGTATTTGTGATTATATCGGTCAAAAGGATTTAAAAGAAGTTTTAGAAATTGCGATCGCTGCTGCAAAATCTCGCAAGGAACCCCTCGATCACTTGTTACTTTACGGGCCACCGGGGTTAGGAAAAACAACGATGGCGCTGATTTTAGCATCGGAAATGGGAGTGACTTGTAAGATTACCACCGCACCCGCTATTGAAAAACCCCGTGATATTGCCGGATTATTAGTGAATCTCAAACCGGGGGAAATTTTATTTATTGATGAGATTCACCGCTTGTCAAAAATGGCGGAAGAAATTCTCTATCCAGCGATGGAAGATTGCCGTCTTGATATTACCATTGGTCAAGGTAGATCTGCGAAAACGCGCAGCATTCCTCTGACTCCATTTACGATTGTTGGGGCGACAACTCGCATCGGGGCGTTAACCTCTCCTTTACGCGATCGCTTTGGGTTAATTCAACGGTTACGATTCTATGAAGTTGATGAATTAAGTTTAATTGTACAACGAACGGCTAAATTATTAAATACACCGATAAATTCAGAAGGTGCGGAAGAAATTGCTCGTCGTTCACGGGGAACTCCACGTATTGCGAACCGCCTGTTAAAACGGGTGCGTGATTATGTAGAAGTTAAAGC
Source organism: Limnoraphis robusta BA-68 BA1 (assembly GCF_034932365.1). Taxonomy (NCBI): domain Bacteria; kingdom Bacillati; phylum Cyanobacteriota; class Cyanophyceae; order Oscillatoriales; family Sirenicapillariaceae; genus Limnoraphis; species Limnoraphis robusta. Next base: position 36,245 of record NZ_JAYGHR010000083.1, read on the forward strand.
TTCTGGGCCGATTACTGGGGAGATTGCAGCCATCGCTTTACAACTGTTTAATGTTGATCCAATGGGGCTAGATTGGACAGATCGCCATCTATTAAGCATGATGATTGAAAATTTTAATGGCGGCCCAGTCGGTTTAGAAACAATGGCAGCAGCAACGGGAGAAGATGCCCAAACGATTGAGGAGGTTTATGAGCCTTATTTGATGCAAATTGGCTTTTTACAACGCACGCATCGGGGACGGCTAGCAACGGCTTCGGCGTGGAAACATTTAGGGTATTCGCCGCCTGAACAGCAGTTATCGCTGTTTCCTTAGAGAGTGATAATACTAGACAACCATTTCAAAAGGCTAGGGTGAAGTTTCTACCCTAAGATAGACGCTAAAAATTAGGGATCTCAGTAAGCTGTAAAAAGCCTGATATCGTGACGTTTTAACAATAGATATTCAGCTTAAAATTAGAGGTAATTTCCAATTTGAAAATCAAACGCATCTACTAAAATTTTCAGGTGAAAAAAATTAGCATAAAGGCTAAAAATATATAGGATTATGGATCAATTGTTTCAAACCGTAAAAGACAGTATACAGGAGTTAGTTGCCAGTGGGGTTAAACTCATCCCTGCGATTTTCACCGCTCTAATTGTCCTTTTTTTGACTCGTTATGCTGCTCAATTTGTACAACAGCTTGTTGAACAAGTGAGTCGTAAAACAGTTCGCAGTCAGTCTTTACAGTTACTCTTAGCCAAAACCAGTCACATCGGGGTTTGGGTTATTGGTGTTGTTTTGGCTTGCGTAATTACATTTCCTGGCTTACGTTTAGGAGATGTGATTGCAACTTTGGGTTTAAGTTCAGTGGCAATTGGTTTTGCATTCCAAGACATCTTTAAAAACTTTTTAGCGGGAATTTTGCTGCTTCTTCAAGAACCCTTTCGGATTAACGATCAAGTAATTATTGGAGACTATGAAGGAACAGTCGAACGCATTGATATTCGCACAACCAAAATTCACACTTACCAGGGAGAACAAATTTTAATACCCAATTCTACCGTCTTTACCAGTGCAGTTCAGGTGAGAACCGCTTTCACTTCTCGACGAACAGATTTAGCCGTTGGTGTTGATTATAATACATCTTTGCGTCAGGCTTCTCAACTGTTAGAACGAACGATTTCTCAAGTTGAAGGGGTGTTAGAAACTCCAGAAATAGAAATAGATTTAGTCAGTTTTGGAGACAGTTCAATTGACTTTATCGTTCGCTATTGGACTCGACCCCAACAAAAGACGGTTCGGAGAGTTCAAACTCGAGCAATTATCGCCATTAAAGAAGCTTTTGATCAAGCAGATATCAATATTCCTTATCCCATTAGAACGCTTTATTTCTATAATCAGGATCAGTACAATGATGATATTCCTTCGCACAATTCTGATGGTCATTCTCAAGAGGCGTTGCCTCTCAAGAGCTAATCAAATGCAATAGGATGGAGTGAGCGTTATTCTCAAAGCTCACCCCATTATCTAACCGAAAATTAGTCAATTTTTTGAGATCATCTTTAGAGAGAACTTTTACTATCGGGTGCGATTTCTATTCCTTGTCCTTGTTTCATTTGGTTTTGAGGAGTAACGAGATCACTTAAGTTATCAATATTAACGCCAATCTGTTGACAAGCTTGCTTCAGTTGGCTTTCAAAGGTGTTGATATCCTCAGCATAACCGCAGTTTTTAGCGGCTTCTTTGACTCCTAAATTCGCACTGGCTTTTGCACAGTCGATGAGTTCTGTTCCGTGCAGGGGTTCAGTCTGAGCCATGAACATTGCTCCTGAAAACTTATAGTACACCCTAATAGATGATTTCAGATTTAAACCTTTTCATCCTCTATCTGAAGGCAGATCTTAATCCCCCCAGTTGTAATGAATAAAGATGAAGGCCTAAAATTCAGCTAAAACTCACCAAATTTGCAAGTTTAGGGTTCAAATCCCTTTCCTTAGACAGATTTAAATTTTCTATTTCTATTGTTATAAATGTTGTGTAATCTTAGTTTAAAAGAAAAAAGATGAAAACTATTGTATCGCGTTTTGCTCGGGTTTTACTCATGCTTTGTATCTGCACCGTATTACTGCTTTCTCAAAGTTTTCCTGCGGTGGCGGCTAATCCTTCCAATAATCACGGAGAAGACGCCCTTAAAGACATTCAGAAAAAATCAGAAGATGTTCTCAGAACCCCCCCTCGTTCTTTAGATCAAGCTAAAGCTGATGCTCCTTCGGGTTTGAATTTAGTTCAGGGAGACGCGGATAAAGACCAAATGAAAACCCCTGAAAATTCCAGTGGAACTTCTGTAGAAGAACAAATTGATGAAGCTTTGAAGAAGACAATCGGAAGATAGATAATTAATGATTTAATCTTGTTGACTGCACCGTTATTATAGCGGTGCTATTTAGTTTTAAAAATTAGTTTTTTAATAAAATTATACTCACTCAACACTATCATCAATCTAACGTTCTTTTCCGCGAAAGTTGACTTTATCTTCATTTTGATGGGTTTTCATCACGCCTTGTTTCCCGATTAAAGACTTGCTTTACGATTCATTGCATTGTGTAAACAGTCTGCGGACAGTGTAACCCCTTGTGTCACAATAACACTAGGTTGAACCTTAGGATGCCCTGCTTGTCTCAAAAATCCGGATTCAACGAATAACACACCGCATCAGTTTCAATGAGTCGTATTTGTACTTAAAACTCCTATGAAATTTCATCCTAACTTTATTGTAATTGATACCGAAGGACAGCCAATTTTGCGGGAAATTGCAATTGTTGATCATCAGGGAAAACTGATTTATGAAGCTTGGGCAGATAATCATCCGAATAATCCTCAAATTTGCCCTCAAACGAAACCCCTGAAAACGATTATCAAGGATTTTCTAGAATTGGCTCATTCTCAAACAATTATCTGTCATTATGCCAGACATGATATGGAAGTGCTGCGAAAAAGCTTTCAGGCGGTGGGAATTCCGACTCCCCATTTAGTATTTGAATGTAGTTTTGAACTCGCTCAACGTCATCTCCCTGAACTCGGTAGCCATTCTTTAGAAGCACTCAGTAAGCATTTAAATCTAAAATTAGATGGTAAAATCTTTAATAATGATTCCGCTCATCGTGCTAAATATGATGCGTTGTTTACCTATCAACTCTATAGACGGATGATTAATGAATTTTTAAAAGTTAGACTTCAGAAAAAATCCAATCCTTTTGGTTCGAGTCGCGTTGATACACCGTTTCAAGATCATGTGGATTTTCGCTCGATTTTTCAAGATGAGTTTGAACGCTTAAAGTCTATTTTAATTGATATCAAACAAGATCCAAATCATCAAAGTAAAGGAGCCGTTGTAATTGGGGAACCCGGTTCAGGCAAAACCCATTTAATGATGCGTCTGGCCAAGGATTTATTAAAAACTAATCGATTATTATTTATTCGTCAACCCAATAATAAAGATGCGGTTATATTTCATACTTATAGCCGAATTTTAGAGTCTTTGATTCAAAATGTTCCGGGAAGCGATCGCACGCAACTCGAACATCTGTTAGCTAATAGCTTTGCAGAAATTATTAAAAACAAAGACTCCTATTCTACACCCAAGACTCAAAAAGATGATAAAATATTAGAAGTCATACAAGATAATAACCTCAATTTATTAACTGAGTTAGGACAAGAAGAAACTAAAATTAAACGAGACTATTGGGAACATATTGAAAAACGGGCTTATGATTGGTGGCTGCGAAACTTTTCCTCAGCCGGATACGCCCCCCAAATTCTCAGAGGAATTATTCGTTTTTGTGGCTATACCGACTTTAACCGTCGTCAAATTATTACGCAATGGTTGGCTTTAAATGATTTATCTTCCGAAGAACTTGATAAAGTTAGACTGGAAAGCTGGGGAGAAGATTGGAGTCGGGAAGAAATCGCATTAGCGGCGTTAGAAGTCTTTAGTAAATTGTCTTTACTGGATGAACCTTTAATTATTATTTTTGATCAGTTAGAAGGATTGGGTTTAAAACACAACGAACCCCTTTTACAAAGCTTTGGAGAAGCCATTAAAGAAATATTTACCCATGTTCCGAATAGCTTGATTATTTTAAATCTATTTCCAGATCGTTGGCAACAGTTTCAACAAATCTTTGATGGTTCGATTGTAGATCGGGTTTCTCAATCTCAGATTTTCCTGTCTAAACCCTCAAATCAACAGCTTAAACAACTGCTTAATTTAAAAGCAAAAACGGCGGAAGTTTCTCTTGATGAATTGTTTGAACCCGATGAAATTCAAGCCCTTCTTGAACAACCTTCGATTCGTTCCAGTCTGAATGCGGCGGCGGATTATTACCGTTATAAAATTGATGGGATTTCTCTCCCCAAACGTTTGTCATCTGCTAACCCAACTTCTCCCATTGAACCCGAGTTTGAACAACAAATTCAACAACTCACCGCAGATGTCGCCCAAATCAAACAGGTGATTCTGCAAATCACCCAAGCATTAAATATGAGTGAAAATGGGAACGGAATATTATCTGATCCACCTGCTGTTATTACCCCTCATATTCCGGCGAATTCTCCGATCAAGCGACAGGTTCAAGACTATTTAAGTCAGCAACGCCTCAGTTTAGAAGAAAACTATAGCAAACCGCAAATTATTACTGAAAGTGATGATCTTGGAAAATTAACAATGATTCTTGAATCTCTGCGATCTGTGATTTCTCCCCTTGATTTTCAGGTTTTACGGTTGGGGCGACGGGTTCTTCCTGAACATTTAGTCATCCAAACTGCGACTCATCAATTTGCGGTAGGATTTTTACATCAAGGCGGAAGTCGATTTTATCACCGCATCCGCAACTGGAATGAATTAGTGATCAATCACCCTGAAATTCAATTTAATCTCTGTCGAGAATCTCGTGAAGGCTTAGTGACGGCGAAAAAAAGTGCAGAATTTCTCGAACAATTCCGCAATGCTGATAATGGTAATTTTATCTTTATGGATAAAGAACAGCGAATTATTTTTGAACTGGTTTATCAGATGATTGTTGATATCCAAAATCGAGATTTAGAAGTGAATCTCAGCGAAGCGTTGGATATTGTTTTATTTGATTATCGCAATTATTGGTTATTCAAAAATCTGACGCTATTAACTTTAAATGCCTAACTTCAGGACTACGCCAAGAGGGGAAGAACAACTCTAAATACCTTACCCCTCTTGAATCTATCTAGCTAGAACATCAGAGCATTCTAGATTAAACTGGACAGATCTCTTTTTCGGAAATCACCTGGGAATTAACTTGATCACTGTCGATCATTGTCTCAGGTTCAAACCCTCGTTTAAATTCTCTCAGCTTCACCTGTTTGGCTTGTAAAGCTGTCTTTAAGACTTCAACAGCCTTGCGGGGTTCTCCCTGACCACAGAAGAAGAAATCAGCCGCAAAATAACCGTATTCAGGCCAGGTATGAATAGCGATATGTGACTCGGCTAGTGTGGCGGTTGCCGTGACTCCGTGGGGACTAAACTGATGTACACAGAAGTCAATTAAAGTAGCGTTTCCTGCGGTGATAGCTTCTAGAATTGAGTTGCGAATTCGTTCAGGATCGTTGAGCAGTTCAGCAGGACATTGCCACGCATCGAGAATTAAATGAGTACCTAATTTTTTCATTTAGTTGGGTTCCACCTCCCCTAGTAATTCAGATGAGTTTAAGCATACTCAGCTCTGTAGACCTATGACATCCCACAAAGGGATGATCTTTAGATAAGCTGAGATTTGCTTCCTTTTCTAGTGTATAGTCTTTTTGGAAAAATGATCACTCTTGAAAAATAATTTTTAATCGAGTTCGACTCAACCCTTGTCCCCTATGGATGAATCTGTCAAAATGTCCATGTCGTGCAGATGAAGCGATCAAAATGTCCAAATTACCCAGATATTGATGAATTGGGGATGACAGCTTGATCAAACACTTTATTTTCGGTATTGATCGCCCGAACCATCATCTGATCAGCATAGACCTCAAAGGTAGCAAAGCTCAGTTCTGGCGTTGAATATTCTGTCCATTCTGAACGTTTAACAAATCTATTCATAGCACCTGCACCACAAGTTAAATAAGTAGTACCATTGAGAGAACGACTGCGTTCATAGTTGTGATCGTGGCCATTAATATAGAGTTGAACGCCATATTTTTTAAACAAGGGTGTTAAACTTTCAACTAATTTTTTGTTCCCGCCATGAACTCCCGAAGAATAAACGGGATGATGACCAAAAACCACTTTCCAAGGGGCATCGCTGCGACGGAGTTGTTCTTCTAACCAAGTCAGTTGAGTTAACCAATCTGCATTACTATTGGTATCTAACGCCAAAAAATGTACCGGATCTTGACGAAACGTGTAATAACGTCCCTTCATATTAAAGCCCGGATAACTCAGTTGTAAATTCCCGTTTTCTGTGCGAATATCGTGATTTCCTAAACAGGCTTGAAATTTAACGCTACTTTGCAGTAAAGTTTTATAGGGCTTCTCAAAAACCTCCTCGATCCGTTCAATTTCCCCATTCGGATAAATATTATCTCCGGCTAAAAGGGCTAAATTAAAAGGGTATTGTTGATGATAACGAGTCAGGGCTTCAGCCACTGCATATTGCCCCGGTTCACCTGTTCCGGTATCGGCTAGAGCAACAAAACGGAACAAAGGTTCTGTCGTGGGAATCGATGCAATGGGAGTCGGACTCATTGTCGTTTGACTGTTCGGAGTTCCGGCTTGTAAATTCTCAAATCTCCAAATCGAACCGATTACACTTCCACAAACAAGACTAGAGAGAATAAATTGACGGCGTTTCATCTGGAAAAACTTAGGTATTCAACAGCTACAATAAAATGATACATTAGGATTAAAAATTCCAGACTTGAGTCTAGCACATTTGACCTCGCTCAACGGTTAGCCGGGAATTAAAAATGTCTGAAGAACAATTCACCTCTCCTCGCCCTAAAAAACCACAGACACGCCCCCCTCGACGCAATATTTTGATCAACCTGACCCTTCAAGTTTTACGGGGCTTGATTGACCAACTCGAAGGGATTGTCGCCCAATTAGAAAATCCATCTTCCCCGGAAAATTCCCGGAACCCAAACGAAAGAAACCGCTCTCGACATTATAGCTCTAAAATATTATCACCGATTCGGCGATTTTTGCCCCCAGTTGTCAATCGAATTTTACCTGATCCGATTTTAGGACTCGTCATTGGGGCAATAGTTGTTATCCTATTCAGTCAGATTATCAAACAGTTTCCCAGTCGTGAACCCCCCCCTGAACTTGCAAAAATAACCGTTCCCTCGCCCCAACAACCAGAAATTATTATCGAGAAACCCTTACAAGAAATCCCCAGTGAACCGCCATTGTCCGCCCCAGAACTTGAACGATTCCCGACAGAACTTGTTCCCGAACCCCCGGCGAGTTTAGAAGAAGTCCCCTCGATTTCAGAACCTGAAAATGTTAGCGAAAACCCTGATCAAATTCCGCAGTTGATCGTTGAAACAGCACCCCCTCAACCTGTGAAATTTATTTCCCCCCCGAACCTCGAACTCACACCCGAACAGTATTTGATTGCCGCAATTCAAAAGAAAATGAACGAATCGACCGCGAAAATTAGCGCAGAAATTATTGCCTCAGTTCAAGCCAACTTTCCCGCTAGTTTATTACGAGTTGAACTCAGTCCGGCTTGGTATGAACTCAGCGAAGACAAACAAACTCAACTGGCGCAAGTCGTTTTTGAACAAGCACAGAACTTTGATTTTACCCGACTCGAACTGATCTCCCCAAGCGGAAAACCCATCGCCCGTAATGCAGTAATTGGCACAAACATGATTATATTAAATCGGACAAATCTTGAAAGCGATCATTAGAAATTCTTAAATTCTTCCGTAGTCTGGATTACAACACAAACTTCAACTTATAGAATATAAAGATTGAAATCAGCAGTATGAGTTTCTCATGGCGAATCCCTTCCTCTTCCTTGAATACGAACCTGCATTTGAAGCGTTAGGCCGTGATTACTACGATGAAGTGGTCGCCGCAGAATTTCCCCTCCATATCCTGCGCTTCCGCAATGATCAAATCCTCACCCAGTTAGGCCTTGACCCCCAAACGGTAACGGACGATCACTTTATCGAAGCCTTTGGCAAATTTGAAAGTGTACGTCCGGCTTTAGCGATGTGTTATCACGGCTATCAATTTGGAGAATATAACCCGCAACTCGGCGATGGTCGCGGCTTTCTCTATGGACAAGTTCGCGGCATCGATGGTGAACTCTACGACTTTGGCACCAAAGGAACGGGTCAAACCCCCTATTCTCGCAACGCCGATGGTCGCCTCACTCTCAAAGGCGGTGTCCGGGAAGTGATCGCCGCCGAAGCCTTACACCGAATGGGGGTGCGAACTTCTCGTACTTTAAGTTTAGTTGAAACGGGCGAAAAACTCTATCGCAGTGATGAACCTTCTCCGACTCGTTCGGCGGCTATGGTACGTTTTAGTAGGTCTCATATTCGCTTTGGCACCTTTGAACGATTACATTATTTTGGTCGTGCCGATTTAATCACAAAATTATTAGATCATGTGATTGAATATTATTATCCTCATTTCAAAACCGAGAGCGATCGCTATGCTTTATTTTATGGTGAATTAGTCAAACGAGTCGCTACATTAGTCGCCCAATGGATGGCTGCTGGATTTTGTCATGGGGTCTTGAATACAGATAATATGTCCATTACTGGAGAAAGTTTTGACTACGGCCCCTATGCGTTTATACCGACTTACAACCCTCGATTTACGGCTGCTTATTTTGACTCGAGTGGGTTATATTGTTATGCCAATCAACCCTGGGTTTGTAAGGGAAATTTAGAACGGCTGCAACAACCGTTGAAAATGGTTATTGATGCAGAAGCATTAGAGTCAGGACTTGATTTATTTGATCACCAATTTCGAGAAACTTATCGCCAACTGATGATCAATAAACTTGGCTTTGGACAATTACCCCTAGCGGAAGCCGAGGAATTATTAAAGCTAACGATTAATTTACTCAAAAACAATGACTTGGGTTATCACGACTTTTTTAGTCTGCTGACTCAAGAATTTTGCGCCGACTGGCAAGATAATTTTAGTCAAATTTGTAAAACAGAAGGATTACCTAAATTTGAAGGATGGCGGAAACTCTACCTGGAAAGTTGGCAACAGCTTTATCATCATTATCTGCAAACCCTCTCCCCGCAACAACTCGATGAAATGAAAGCCCGATTAAAACGATATAATCCGACTGTTGTCCCGCTACGTCCTCAAATAGAAGCCGTTTGGGAACCGATTTTTGTAGAGGACAATTGGGAACCTTTTTATAGTCTGTTGAAACGAATTAAAACAGAATGATATGATCAAAATAATCTCCCAAAATTGCCCCTCTGCTTAAATTCAGCGAAGAAACAACTTAAACCTTTATGATCCCCTCCATGCCGGGTGAAAGTTATCATGGGCCTTTGCCTGCGTTAACGACCCATGAATTCGAGTTACAAATGGCACTTGAACGCGATATCAAAATTTTGGCAAAAGAGATCGGCGAACGCAACTATCTCAACTATGATAATTTGAGAGCCTCAGCCGATTTTTTAGAAACAGAGTTTTTAGATTGCGGTTATCACGTTCAACGTCAAGCCTACGAAGTCAACGATCAAACCTTTGAAAATCTCGCCGTAGAAATCAAAGGAAGCGATCGCCCCGATGAAATTATCGTCATTGGGGGTCATTATGACTCAGTAGCCGGATGTCCAGGCGCCAATGATAACGGTTCCGGCGCGGCGGCGGTTTTAGCATTAGCGCGATTATTTGCCAAGAAAACACCCCGACGAACCTTAAGGTTTGTTGAATTTGTCAACGAAGAACCCCCATTTGCCATGACAGAGGGTATGGGAAGTTTAGTTTATGCCCGTTATTGTAAACAGCGTCAGGATAATATTGTCGGGATGTTGAGTCTAGAGACAATGGGATATTATTCTAACGAACTCGGAAGTCAGCGCTTTCCCTTTCCGTTGGGGAATTTTTATCCTTCGACGGGGAATTATGTCGCCTTCGTCACCCATTTGAAATCCACTTCTCTCGTGCGTCAAATGGTGGAATCCTTTCGCCGTCACACTCAATTTCCCTGTGAAGGTGCAGCCGTTCCGGGTATGATTACCGGAGTGAGCTATTCCGATCATTGGTCATTTTGGGAGCAAGGATATCCAGCCGTGATGGTGACAGATACCGCCATGTTTCGCTATCCCTATTATCACGCCTGGAATGATACACCCGAACAGGTAAACTATGACTGTTTGGCGCGAGTGGTGGCCGGGTTAGAACGGGTAATTGAGGAGTTAGTCTCTTAGTCTATCTAGTATGAGTAACCGGGGACTCGAAAATTTAGTAACTGATCGCAAGTGTTGGTTTCGCTTGAGTATTCCTCACTTTCAAGATCAACGGGGTAATACTCATAGCCGTCTTGATCACAACATTCTAATTCAATCAAGGGTTCAGCATTTTCGGATTCTTCTTTATAGAATAAAAAACGGTTTTCTTCGCATCTATCTAAAGGTTGAAAGTTCCTCACAGTTGTCAGGTATTGATCACGTCCAGAAATGGCTCTAGGGTTGGCAAAATTAGACACTTGTTGCAGTCCATCATAAGCCGCAACGGGAGCTGGAACTTCGATATACTCGATTTTATCTCCGCGATCAATCAGTAGTCCCAATTGACCATTATTGTGACCAACCGCCACAATCTGACTTAAATCTATTTTCGTTAGTTTCATGGAAATTCTCCGGCAAGCCCTATCTGATCAATTTCAGTTTTGACCCCTAACTCTCTAAGAGTCTATCATTTTTTGATTTTTTAGTCAAGTTTTTGAGAGTAACAACACAGATGTAACAGTAAGAAAAGAACTTCTGTTACGCTTTACTCAATCTTTCTATGTAAAAGAGATGTTACAACTTCAGCCTATCCCGTTTTGGGGTTCAAAATGGCTGTAAACTTTTAACAGTAAGAACAGATCACAGAGTTTGAGGAGATTTTCGGGAGAGTTGAGGCGTTAAGATATCAGAAATTGCAGAAATATCTGACACAAAAATGCGCTTCTGGTTATATCATGTAAAAAACAACGAAATTACGTGTTAGGATTGTTTAACTAAGTTCGGAGTAGACTAATGGCAAAATCAGCAACAGAGAAAGCATCAATAGCTCCACTGACGGGAAAAGCTTTACTTCAGAAAGTTAAGTCGCTTGGTAATATGCCAAGACGAGAGACTGCTAAACTTTGTGGCTATTACACCACCACAAAAGATGAGCAAATGCGGGCGAATATGACGGAATTTTACGACGCGCTGTTAGCCGCGAAGGGAATTTCCTTAGATCCCGGTCGAACAGATGGTCGAGGTAGAGAAGCCAGTTATCGGGCTTGCGTACATAAAAATGGATCTCTGGTTATTGGTGCTAACTACACCCAAGCAATGGGCTTAAGACCGGGTGATCAATTTGAAATTCGCTTAGGTCATAAGCATATTCACCTCATTCAGGTTGATGCGAAATCCGGTCAAGAGTTAGACGAAGACGAAGAAGAATAAATTCGCTGATTCATTTCTATGTGATTGACGAAAACAGTTAAATCTGTAGCCCAAGTGCCTCATAAGTTATGAGGTATGGGCTACGGGGTTAATTTATATATCATTCGAGATTAATCTTGAGAAGCAAAGCATGGTGATCATTCATCAGTTGATCTCCGTTGAAACCCAAGCCGGGATAAGCATTTACAACATTACACCGGAGATTGTAAGCCGTCTAGAGTCGAGTGGGATTAGCAACGGCCAAGTCCTGATTTTCTCCCGACACACCACAACAGCCTTAGTGATTAATGAGGATGAAGAACGGTTATTAGAGGATATCAAAGTCCACCTGAAAACCTTAGCCCCTGCTGATGCCAAATACCTGCATAACGATCTACACTTAAGAGACGTTCCCCCCGATGAACCGATCAACGCTCACTCCCATTTAATGGCGATGATGCTAAGTACCAGCGAAGTCATTCCAGTGGTAGAAGGAAAACTCGGTTTAGGAACTTGGCAGTCCGTGTTATTTTTGGAGTTAGACGGGCCACGAACACGCAGCGTATCCCTACAAATCATGGGAGAATAAAGCAAAAGACTTGACAAAATTTAAAAAATAGGTAAATGATTAGTCTAGAGATCTGACTCATGGCTAGATTTTTATGCTGGAACTCCTAAACCTGTTTGATGTGAGTTTCTATCTGAACCAACATTCGGATGCTATAGAAGTAGTAGAAAATACAGTATTAAACCGCCAACTCGATCATTGCCGACTCAAAGATCAGTTTGCCGACTGTCACCCCCATTTGTTTGAAGCGAAACAACAAGAGCAACGTCGATCTCCAGAGATTACCAAAGCCATACAACTCCGTAAACTATACTCAGGACTTGATCCTCACCTCCAATGGAGTAAAATTACAGAACAGCTCGTAATACCCCCATTGAACGAGCGCATTGCTCGCCACAATCACCCCAAGATAGATTCTATTCATTCTCTCAATTCTGAAAAAATTGTTAGAGGACTCACACCCTTAATTGATCCAGAAAAATCAGCAAGCCGCGATCGCACCACTCAAACGGTGATTCTCTGGAATGAAGCCACCCAGCAAGCCGTCCGCAACACTTCTCCAGGCCCTACGGTGTCTTCTCGCGCCTATTCAGTCGTGCATACCGCCATGTTTGATGCTTGGGCGAGTTATGATCCCGTAGCCATCGGTACCCAACTCGCAGATCAGCTACAGCGTCCCCCCAAGGAAAACACCCTCTCTAATAAAAGTGAAGCCATCAGTTATGCTGCCTACAGCACCCTGATCGACTTATTCCCGACTCAACAGCAAGTCTTTGATGATCTGATGCAGCAACTCGGCTACAGCCCGACAACTGCGATCGCCAGCCCCCAAACCCCCAGAGGAATTGGACAAGCTGCCAGCACTGCTGTGCTTCGCTTTTGCCACAAGGACGGATCAAACCAATTAAACAGCTACGCAGACACAACGAATTATCAACCCGTTAACCCTTCGGAGAGTCTAAGCGACCTCAACCGTTGGCAACCCCTACGAGTTCCCCTCAACGACCCCAAAGGCCGCCTACAAGCCTTCCTAACGCCTCACTGGGGGACTGTTATCCCCTTCGGTTTAACCTCCGGTTCCCAATTTCGACCCCCCGCCCCGCCTGACTTGGCAACACCGCTATACCGTCAACGAGTCCAGGAAATCTTAGACTACAACGCCAACCTCACCGATGAACACAAAATAATCGCCGAATATTGGGAAGACGGCCCCGGAACCTCTTTTCCTCCCGGTAAATGGATGGCTATTGGGCAGTATATTTCCCAACGCGATAACCATAGTCTCGATGAAGATGTCAAACTATTTTTTATGCTTGCCAACGCCCTTTTTGATGCGGGAATTGCGGCTTGGGACTCCAAACGGTTCTATGATTATATTCGCCCTGTATCGGCTATTCGTAGCCTGTTTAACGGTCAACAAATTCAAGCTTGGGCAGGCCCCGGTAAAGGCACACAAACCATTGACGGTAGCCAGTGGCACCCCTACCAACGCCTGAATGATCCGACTCCCCCTTTTCCCGAATATGTCTCGGGACACAGCAGCTACAGCGCCGCCGCCGCCGAAGTGTTAAAACGGTATACTAAAAGTGATCACTTTGGGGCTTCCTATACCGCCCCCGTTGGAAGTTCCCGCTTTGAACCCGGTATTACCCCCACTCAAGAAATAACACTCTCCTGGCCGACTTTTTCCGCCGCCGCCGATCAAGCGGGAATTTCTCGGTTGTATGGTGGGATTCATTTTCGCGATGGCGACTTAAACGGACGAATACTCGGACGAAAAGTTGGGGAAACAGTCTGGAATAAAGCCCAAACCTTCATTAATGGAGGAGGTAGGAGCGGGTTTATTGACAGTCAAGAGTAACCAGTAAGCCGTATTTTCAGTTTACAGTTATCATTGAGCAGGGCAATAATCCTCTAAAATAGAGCAGTAACTTAGTTGACAATTTATGGTACAACACGGTACTATGTGTAAGATAACAGAATACATCTATGCAACGAGCCTTCAAGACCCAACTCAAACTTAATAACCGTCAAAAGACCTTAATGGCTAAACACGCGGGATATTCTAGATGGGTCTGGAATTGGGCCTTAGCGATGTGGAACGAGGCTTATAAAGAAGGACTAAAACCTTCAACGAACAAGCTCAAAAAATTCTACACCAATTACATTAAACCTCAATACTCGCAGGCTACAACCCTAAGTTCTAGAGTTTATCAATTTGCCTTCATGCACTTAGGGGAAGCTTTCAGTCGCTTTTTTCAAGGCGTTGCTGAACATCCTAAATTCAAGAAAAAAGGTAAAAATGATAGCTTTACTTTAGATAATTGCGGTAAGGTAATGAAGTTTTCAGGAAGGAGGTTAAAACTTCCTTTTATTGGATGGGTTAACACTTACGAACCCCTTCCCAGAATCCAGACTAAACGAGTTACAATTAGTCGAGTCGCCGATTCTTGGTATATCTCTGTAGGCTATGAGTTTGAGCCAGAACCGACTGTTAAATCAAGAGTTTATCTGGGTGTTGATGTTGGAGTTAAGGCATTGGCGACCTGTTCAGATGGTACTGTTTTTGCCAATCCAGCAGCCCACAAAAAAGCGCAAAAAAATCTAGCCAGACTTCAGCGCGAACTCTCTAGAAAACAAAAGGGTTCTAACAACAGGAATAAAGCTAGACTAAAACTAGCAAAAGCACATCAAAGAGTGGCAAACATTCGCAAAGATACAATTCACAAACTAACCTCATGGCTATGCAAAAACCACGCAGTTATCGGGTTAGAAGACTTGAATGTTTCTGGGATGTTAAAAAATCACAAGTTAGCGGGTGCTATTGCTGATTCTGCTCTTTCTGAAATTCGTCGCCAAGTCGAGTATAAGTCTGAGTGGTACGGTTCAAGAGTAGTGTTTGCTGATAGATTCTATCCGTCAACTAAGACCTGTTCTAATTGCGGTCACGTTCAAGAAATAGCACTGAAAGAACGAGTTTTTAACTGTAATAATTGCGGTGTAAGCATTGACCGTGATTTGAATGCCAGCCTAAATTTATTACATTATGCCGAGGGCTTCTCGGTAAAAAGCCTGTCTGACCGGGTGCTGCCGACAGTCCGGGGTGAAGCAGGAAGTAAACATTAACACGGTTTGTACCGCGTTATATCAGTTTTATAAAGCAGTCCAAATCTCAGTAAACTTAGGGCAATGAATTCCCCTTCTCTACGAACTTTAGGTGTGCCTCCCAATGCTTGGGGCGTGACGGATGCGATCGCGGATCTGACTCGTCCAGTTGTTGAACCTCAACCTATTACCCTCGCTACGGAAACGAAAACCCTGCGACTAGACTTAGCCAAAGCTGCTATTTTAGTCATTGATATGCAGAATGATTTCTGTCATCCTGATGGTTGGTTAGCCCATATAGGGGTAGATGTCACACCCGCCCGTCAACCCATCGAACCTTTACAAAAGCTTTTACCCGTGTTGCGATCGGCAAATGTTCCCGTTATTTGGATCAACTGGGGAAATCGGCCTGATTTACTGAATATTAGTCCAGCAACGCTTCATGTTTATAATCCTACAGGCGAAGGGGTGGGTTTAGGTGATCCGTTACCCAAAAATAATTCACCCGTTTTACAAGCCGGAAGTTGGGCGGCGGCTGTTGTTGATGAACTCGAACAAAAACCGGAAGATATTCGAGTTGATAAATACCGCATGAGTGGCTTTTGGGATACGCCGCTTGATAGTATTTTACGAAATTTAGGCAAAACTACGTTATTTTTTGCCGGGGTAAATGCCGATCAATGTGTGATGGCGACGTTGCAAGATGCCAACTTTTTGGGCTATGACTGTATTTTAGTTAAAGATGGCACTGCAACCACATCACCTGAATATTGTTGGCAAGCGACGCTTTATAATGTTAACCAATGTTTTGGTTTTATTTGCGACTCCGAAGGGATTTCGCAAGCGATCGCCCAACTTTAAATCTATAAAAACCCGGTAACTTTTGAGAAACCGGGTTTTTTAGGGCTTACAGTTATACTTGACCGGACTGAAAACCGTTATAATTATTGCTGTTTTAATTATTGCTTTTTCCAACAGAATTTAGGGAATAAACCCACTAAGAATAAAGCAACTAACGCTGAAGGTTCAGGAATTTCTTGGGCGACTTCCGGTTCAGCATAAATAAAATCATCAGTTGCTACTAAGTCTATGCCATTTTCGGGGTCATCAGCCGGGCCGGATGTAATTGTGTTACTGTCAAGATCGACATCAAAAATGGTATTGTTGCCTAAAATAAGTTCAACCTCAGTGATCACAGGTTCATCAAATAAAACCCCTAAAAAAGACGGTAGACCACTTCCGCCCGGTTCCACAAAATATTTCCCTAAACTGACTGAACCGTTAAAAAACTCAATACTACTGGTATTGGGAAGTTCAACATCAAGAAAAATCGCCCCAAAACCCCGAGTAGCAGCAGGGGTAGTAGTTCCGGCGAGAGTGAAACTTTGATCAATTTCGTTGTCGTCTTCGCCAAAATGAACGAAAATATTATTTGGACTAAAAGCCGGAAACTGACCCGCAACTCCCGAATTAACGCTTTCTAAACCATCGCCACTGACGATATAAACATCATCATACAAGGCACCGCGAGACAGAAAACGATCTTCAGGAATACCGACCACTTGATCAGGAACGATCACCTGAGTATTGCCACCAAAATCGGTTCCATCTAATAATACACCATCCCAGTTGACCGTGCGAAATCCGCCGATTTGCGGGCCGATAGCGGTGGTATTATCCAACCCACCAATAGCGGCTTTCATCGCTGCAAAAGCGGTTGCTGCATTGTCACCCACACCACTAAACAAAGTAGCGGCTTGTGCTTTTTGAAAAGGGATAGACACTGCCAATATTCCCGTTAATGCGATGCACAACGGTTTAAAAGTAGTCATAAAATAATCTCCTAACTCTAACAAAATCTTGAGTAGTCGAGATGAAGCCTACTGTTGTGCATCTTAGCCTATAACGTTCTGTATGTTTAGTGAAACTCTCCAAGTTTTACATGAACTACCCTTCTGTAAAGATAATTTAGATAAATTTAAAGGAATTGTAAAATAGTCAAATTACCATTGCTGGACTTTAGTTTTAACAAAATAATTAATTTTAAATCCGAAAACTGGGAATGCGGTGATTTGAATGATTCCAAAAATCAACGTGATTTTTGATAGATATTTCAACAATTAATGTTTCAGGAATATGAACCTTTCTTTCAAAAACAAACTCCCCGTAATCAGCCAAGTCATCAAGACCGATAAAATTGAGGATAATCTCAGCTACTATCCAAATAAAAAACTTTAAAACAGACTGATTTAAGTATTCCATAGCCTCTCACATCCTTGATTAACCTCCATTGAGGAATCATCAAAAAATCAACAACTTAACCTCATCCTTATTTTAAATAAGACCTGAGATAAATTTCTTCTTTCCCCTGAGAGATTTCTGAAGAAAGAGATTCAATAAAATATCCTCATTGATAGCAGTATCAAGGCAGATATTGGAAATTTTTATGAGGAGATTGACAAAAAAACACAAATTCACGAAGATTTTATCTCTTAGTGTCTCTGTGTCTTGGTGGTTTTTCTGATGTCAAATTAAAACCCACAAAAAATAAGCCAGATTTCTTCAAGAAACCCGGCGATAAAATTAACATAAATTTTTGAATCATTTATTCTCCGGCTGACCAAGGTTCCATAAACTTTGGATACAGCGTTAGTCCGCCATCAATATAAAGAGTTTGACCCGTAATATAAGACGCATCATCAGAAGCCAAAAAAGCTGTAATTGCAGCCATTTCTTCAGACGTTCCGACTCGTCCCATCGGAATATGCTGTTCAATTTCTTGTCTTTTTTTCTCATCTTCTGACCAAGAATTTATCGGTGTTGCCGTTGCGCCCGGTGCAATAGCATTAACCCGAATTCCATGTCTTGCATATTCTAAAGCCAGCGTTTTAGTCAGGTTTACCATACCCCCTTTACTAATAGAATAACTCACATATTGAGGTCGAGGAATAATCTCATGCACACTAGAAACATTAATAATTACACCGCCATTATTCTGTTTTAAAAACTGTTTAATCGCTTCCCGAGAACACAAAAAAGCACCTCGGAGATTCACCGAAATCACTTGATCAAAATCCTCTGTTTTTACTTGATCAGAAGGTTCTGCGATTTGCATTCCCGCATTATTCACTAAGATATCTAAACTACCCAATTTTTCGACAACTTCACCACACATTCTGATAATATCTTGCTCGTTAGAAACATCACCTTCGACGGGTATATCTTTACCCCCACAGTCTCGAATTTGATTGCAAACTTGATCAATCATTTCTTCTGTATCTTTAACTTTTTCAGGATTTCCCCGATAATTAATCGCTACATTTGCCCCTTCTGTTGCAAAGCGAACAGCGATCGCCTGACCTATTCCAGAAGTAGCTCCAGTGATTAACACATTTTTCCCTTTCAACCCTTTCATTATGATTTTAATCCTCCTAATATTTATTCTTGAATATTTAACGAAAATCCCAGGGTTTAACCTGGGAAAAATCAGCGCATCAAAAGTTATGACTCAAACCTATTCTTTCTCAGTTTTACTGTCCGAAGAAATCTTTAACCGCATCAACTACATTATCAGAAGTTCTTTCAAGATCATTGTGGGCTTCGCTGCTTTGACGTTGGATGTCGCCGACATTTTCTTGTGCTTTTCCTTGAGTTTGTTTGAGTGAACCTTCAGTTTTGGCTTGAGCTTCTTTCATATTTTTTTCTGCTGCTCCGACGGCTTGGCGTGCTTTACCTTCCACTTTATTTGCTGTACCTTCTCCCAATACATTGTCTACCATTGAAGAATTAGTTGCTAAGATAGAAGAAGTATTCAGACTCAGGGCTTGAGCCGGTAAAAATGAAGCGGTTAGTAAACCTGAACAAAATACAGCTAATGATACAAAAACACCAAATTTTAAAAGCAATTTACGAGCAAATCTCATAGTTTAATCTCCTCTGTTGATTTCACAACAGCTTCAGTATTTATCGTTGAATATTTGTTCCAACGTTTCACTTTCAGAATAAACGGGTTTGAGGTCAATTGACCTCACTCTTTAGAGATAACTAAATTGGAGGTTGGTGGACATTTTTGGTCAATTTAAATCCTTTTAATCTCTCTTTAGATAGAGTGATTTTTTTCAAAACTTTTGATATTCTTTGAGTTAGATAAAAAACGGTTTAACTGAAGATTAAATTAGGAGTGTTTAACAATGAGTTTAGAAGATAGAGTGGCAGCAACCGCTAAAAATTTAGAAGGAAAAGCTCAAGAAGCGATGGGAGAGTTTACCGGAAATCCCCAAGACAAAGCCGAAGGAAAAGCCAAGCAAACTGAGGCTCAACTTCAACAGACTGTTGAAAACATGAAAGATGAAGTCAAAAAGAAAATTGACTAACCGTCACCGCAGGCTCCGGCGTAAAACGACGGGGAACGGTTGACTGATTTAACAATTGATTTTGCATAAGACAGAAAGGATCTAATTCATTTTAGATCCTTTTTTCTGATGAAAATTTAACTCTCTTAAATTATACAGATTGAATTGAGTTTCAGAAAAGACATAAACCACTCCTCTTTCAATCACTTTAAAAACAACCCAAGTTCTTGAGTTCATTCTTTGCAAAAATGGATAAGTATAGATACTTATTTAATCTTCTCAAGCTGGTCAGATTGATCACATTTTGACGTTCAACTCACCCGTTTCTGTGTCATTGATTTAAGCTTCCTAACAGTTTGTGTACAATCCTAAAATAATATTTAAATCTTTGAAAAGATCCTGTATAATACAGCTAGCTTGTACTAGCTTATGCAATCTTCTCCTGAGCATTCTGCCAGCAGTCGGATGCTGACCTGGGGCAAGCGTCACGAACCTGTCCGAAATAAGTGCCTTTTAGCCACTTGGGGAGATGCTTCGTTTTCCCTTGTTATGGACGATACTGAGTATGACTACGAAAGCTTTAACGAGTTTAGCTCACCAATTGGTTAAAAAACCCTATGTTTTAGCCGTCGATGATAATCACGACAATTTACTTCTAATTGGTTGCGTCCTTGAAAATTTGGGTTATCCTTATCTGAGTGCGAGTAGCTCTCAAGAAGCTTTGTCCCTTTTAGAACATTACCAACCTCAGCTCATTTTACTTGACATTATCTTACCGGATATTGACGGCTTACAACTTCTGAGTCACATTCGAGCCGATCGCCGACTTGACCAAACAACTACAATTGCTGTAACGGGCTTGGCTTTCGGAAAAGATCGAGAACACTTACTCGCGAGCGGTTTTGATGACTACCTCAGTAAACCTTATCTGTTGAGCGATCTCGAAGATCTAATCTGTCGCCATCTTACAAAGCCTTCCGATTGTGCGTCCCATCGTCCGAGGTTTTTAAAGAAGCAGTGCGAGACGGAAATTCAAAAATAACAATTGCTCCAGTACGATCAGTATCAATCGCTGTATCACAAAGGAAGTCAGTCACCGTTACATTGATCGTCTTCTCAATCAAATCCTTAATTTTGGGCTGAATGATGCGATCCAATTCGCCTCGAACTCGGCTCACCAATCGGACATCATTATTTCGATTCAAGAAATGTTCAGGGGGAGTAATCACTCCCTCTAAAATAAGAACTAAAATGCGATCAAAAATATAACAACTAATCTCGATGAGTTGCTGTTCTAACTGTTGAGTATAGATCTTTTGAATCCCCTCACAAAGAAGCTGCTCTGATAATGCTAAATTACTTGCCTCCATTATTCCTCAAATCCAAGATTTTCAAGGGAACCTGTGATTGTTCATGACTGTCAAGAAACCTGAGATTGATTATTCCCCGAATGGAGTTTAGGCTTAGGAATCGATTCACAATTGCGAACTTGGGGAGATTGAGTTAATACGGCAATAATACCCATCCGACCCGTTTCTAACTTCGCTTCACTCAAGATATCAATCACATCCACTGCTAAGATTTCTTCGATCAAAGCTTTTAATTTCGGTTGAGTGGCATCTTTTAATCCCGCTCGAACCTCCTCCGCTAACTCTTCTTGTCCCGCATCTGATAAAAGCTGTTCTGCGGGGGTAATCGAATTTTCAACAATAATCGCGATTTTACAGTCAAAAAGCTGACAAGTCACCTTAGTCGGTTGATGTCCTAGTTCTTGACGATAAAACGCTTGAATACGCTGAGAAAGATTCCGTTCCAGTTGTCCTCGAGTCAGATTATTCATCAACTTGCCTCTTAATTTTATTAGACTGCTGTACATAAGTCAGTCGAGTGATTCTTATGAGTTATTGAACAGCAGTGCAAACTCGATAGCGATCGCTATCAATCACAACTAAAGATCAGTCTACAATTAGACAATAAAACTCACATGATTCTTAGGATGGATTTTTAACCACTGATATCTGCAAACTGCTAACTGACTAACCCCGAACGCAAAGCCCGTACCGCAGCTTGAGTGCGATCTTCGACACATAACTTATTCAAAATACTGCGAACATGAGTTTTCACCGTTCCAACCGTCACATAAAGCTTTTCAGAAATTTCAGCATTGCTACATCCAGCCACAATCAGTTCTAAAACTTCCAGTTCTCGCTCAGTCAGAGGATAGGTATCAAGAAGCCGTTGAACATCATCTTGAGCCGAATCAATCTCAACCGTGTGCTTAGTTACCTCTTTCCCCCTGTTGAATTCATCAACAACCGCAGCAGAAATCGGTTCTACCGTTCGAGCTTGTTTGAGAACAATCCTCGCAATCGTTGGATCAATCCAAGCATTACCCTCGTAGGTTGATCGAATCGCCTGTACCAGTACATCTAAACTCGAATCTTTCAAACTGTAAGAATCCGCACCTGCTGCAAAAGCCGCTAAAACCGAGTTTTCTTCCTCGTGCATGGTGAGAATCAGAACTTTAGTTTTAACAGTTGATTCAGAACTGGCTTGAATTTTTCTTAACTGTTGCGTCAACTCTATCCCATCAATATCGGGTAAGCCAATATCAACAATTGCCACATCCGGGGAAAGCGATCGCAACATCTCTAAACCTTTGCGGCCATTCTCCGCATCACCAACGACTTCAATATCATTGACTTGCTTGAGGGCAGCGACTAAACCCACACGACTCAAGTTATGATCTTCAACAAGAACAACACGTATTTTATTCATTCTTAAATTACCGACAATGGTTGACATCCTCCTTCACTAAATCAGAGATTATAGTGAGGAATTCCTAAACTTCACAGTTTAGGTTTACTGCTTGAACGGCACTTATCTAGACTATTTCTAGCCCCCGACAGTACGCCTAGACAGTCAATTTCTGGAACCACGATCTGCCCGACCGCAGCAATACCTCGATTACAAATCACTTTTGCCGCCGCCACATCACGGTTTATTTCATACTGGCATTCGGGGCATTTGTGGGTACGTTCAGACAGGTCTTTCTTTCCCGTATGCGCTCCACAATGAGGACAAATTTGACTGGTATATCTGTGATCAACCTTGCCGAAATAAACCCCTCGTTTCCAGCACACCCAAGCGAGTATATTGAAGAATTGCCCAAACCCTGCATCTAAAGTATGTTTGCCTAACATTCCTTTTGCCCAGGCTCTAAAGTCTAGGTCTTCAACAAATACCATTCCGGCTTGGTCGCATAAATGATGAGCTAGTTTAAAGTG
Organism: Limnoraphis robusta BA-68 BA1; assembly: GCF_034932365.1. Classification (NCBI taxonomy): domain Bacteria; kingdom Bacillati; phylum Cyanobacteriota; class Cyanophyceae; order Oscillatoriales; family Sirenicapillariaceae; genus Limnoraphis; species Limnoraphis robusta. The sequence continues at coordinate 59,183 of NZ_JAYGHR010000083.1, forward strand.
AAAGTCTTTTCGGGCATCTGATATTTTTTGATGAAGCCTTGCTATCTTTTGATTAAGTTTATGTCGATTAGCCGAACCCAACTTCTTTAACTTTAATCTACGTTGCAGTAATCTTAACTCGCCGTGTAGCCGTGTTAAAAATCTTGGACGTTCGATCAACTCACCATCAGAGGTTGCCAAGAACTTATCGAGTCCAACATCAATTCCTAGCGGATGCCCGGAAGCCGGAGTATCTGGAATACTAACAGAACTTTGCAAAGACAACATTGCAAAATACCCACTGGCTCGTCTAACAACTCTCACCTGTTTCAGCTTAAATCCCTCGGTCATCGGGCGAGATAATCTCATCCGAACTAATCCAATTTGAGGCAGTCTTATCCATTCGTTAGAGATGGGATTACTTTTAAACTGAGGGAATACAAATGACCGCATTCTGCACTTGTTTTTAAAGCGAGGAGATCCATAACCCTGTTCTTTCATGCTGTTAAATGCTCTTTCTAAAGTCTTGAGAACTTGCTGCAAAACTTGAGCATTGGTTTTCTTAAGTTCAGGATTGGTTTTCTTCGCTTTGGTTAGATTAGCGGCTTGTACCTTGTAGTTAGGGTAAGGTGCATCCGCAGAGACTATGTACTCTTGTTGCAATGAACAAGAATTAACTGCACACTTCCTACTATTTATCCAGTCTTTTCTCTCTCGTAGTGCGTAATTCCACACCTTTCTACAAACCGCCAACATATCTTCAATGACGGCAATCTGTTCTTGAGAAGGGATTAACTTGAATTCGTAGGTTAGTGTTAGCATTTGAGTATGATAACAGATTTCTAACTGAGTATGCAACGCAGCTAGACTTTTGCGTACCAAGAAAATTATCTGTTTTTTGTTTGGTCGCAATTCCCCATACAACAAAATCAAAGATTATGGTCGCAGACAAGATTGCTCCATTGCGATAGAGGAAATATTAGCGGTTTCAATATATCCTCATCAGATTAACCTAAAAAACCTTACTTAGTCTATCTATCCATAGTCCTATCGAAAACTAGCCTAAAGATAGATTGACAATTGATATTGCTGGAGACGAAGATCTATGCTGACAGAAAGTATACTCGCTACAACAGTGTTCATGCCTCATGGCAGTTGTTATCTCTGGAAACCTGGATTAGTGGGATTGCATTGGGTGAGTAACGCCATCATTGCCTTATCTTACTTTTCCATCCCTGTAGGGCTAGTGTACATCGTTCGTCAGCGAGATGATATTCCATTTAACTGGATATTTCTGTTGTTTGCTGGCTTTATTATCTCTTGCGGTTGCGGTCATCTACTCGATATCTGGACGCTGTGGCACCCGAACTACTGGATTTCGGGCATCGTGCGAGCGTTCACGGCGGTAATCTCTCTATTGAGTGCGATCGCCCTAATCCTGTTGATCCCCAAAATTTTAACGTTTCCGAGTCCAGAGCAGATGGAAGAGTCAATGCGCTTACTCCGACAAGAAATCGAAGAACGCAAGCAAGTGGAGACTGAGCTTAAAAAAAGTGAGGAACGTTGGCAGTTAACCCTGCAAGGAACTGGAGACGGTATTTTTGACTGGAATATTCTCACCGGGTTCGTGTTCATGTCTACTCAGTTGAAAGCCGATTTCGGCTACAAAGATGACGAACTGGAAAATAACTTTGAGGCTTGGCGTTCTCGCATTCATCCCGAGGATCTTGATGATGTATTAGCAACAGTACAAAATCATCTTGACGGCAAAACACCTAAATACGTGGCGGAATACCGTCTGCGTTGTGCCGATGGCAGCTACAAATGGACTTTAGCCCGAGGAATTGCTCAAAGGGATGACTTGGGTAAAGCCATTCGCATGGTGGGTTCTCAGCAAGATATTAGCGATCGCAAACGAGCCGAAGCCGCTCTGCGGGGAAGTGAAGCCCGCTATCGCTGGCTAGCGGATCATGCCAAAGATCTGATTTCTACCCACACCTGTGAAGGGGTGTTTCTCTACGCCTCACCCGCCAGTCGGCATTTACTCGGCTACGAACCGGAGCAACTGCTGGGACGTTCCCTCTATGAATTCTTTCATCCGGCAGATGCAGCGGCTTGGCAGAGAACCTATACCATTATCGGTCAGTTACCCCATGAGTACACCAGCACTTATCGGGTACGTCGTTGTGATGGGACGACTTATGTTTGGTTTGAAACCACCAGTCGCGCCATATCCTCGGGAAATTCGACGGTAGAACCGATGATTCTCTGTATTTCCCGAGATGTCACGCTTCGCAAGCAAGCTGAAGAAGAAATTGCTCGTTTTAACGATGAACTCGAACAGCGAGTTAAAGACAGAACGACTGAGCTGGAAGTTCTCAATCAACTCAAAGATGAATTACTCGAACGAGAACGAGTTGCCCGTGAGCAAGCTGAAGCAGCTCAAGCCAAAATTCAAATCTATGAAGATATTGTCGAAAATATTCCCATTGGGATGAGCGTTTGGCATTTAGAGGATATCGACGATATTCAGAGTTTTCGCTTGATTAGTTCTAACCCGGAAGCGTCGCAATTATTAGGGTTAGAACTTGACGAGCAAGTGGGCAGAAAAATGATCGAGTGTTTCCCAAAATTGCCAGAAACCAACATTTGTTTATTGCAAGCTTATGCTCAAGTGGTTCGTCATCAACAGCCTTGTGGGTTTAGTGAAGTTCGTTATGGAGATCAGCGAGTCGGTGAAAGTTGGTTTGCAGTCAAAGCTTTTCCCTTACCCAATCAACGGTTAGGAATTGCTTTTGAAGATGTTACCCAACGCAAACGGATCGAAAAGGCTTTATCGGAAAGTGAACGGCTGTATCGCTCTGTTCTCAATAGTGTTCAAGAAGTCATCTTTCAAACTGATATTGAAGGGCGGTGGACGTTTTTAAGTCCGGCTTGGACGTTCATTACCGGATTTAGCCTTTCTGAGAGTCTTTCCTCTGGGTTGATTAATTATGTCTATGCTGAAGAAGATCAACGCTATATTAGTGAACAATTAGAGCGGTTGATTCAGACTGATCAACAGGGTTTTATCTTTGAATTTCGCTTGCTCAAAAAAAATGGGGATTTTTGTTGGTTGGAAATTTCTGCTCAATTGAACCGAAACGGTGAAAACGAAGTCATTGGATTTTGGGGGACGATTAACGATGTGACTAAACGCAAACAAACTGAAGCCATTTTACAGGCTCGTGCCGATGAATTGGTTCAACTGAATGCGATTTTATTGACCACAACCGGACAACTGGAAAAACGCAATAAAGAACTCGATCAGTTTGCTTATGTCGCCTCTCACGACTTGAAAGCGCCTCTAAGAGCGATCGCTAATTTGTCTGAATGGATGGAAGAAGATCTACAAGATAAGCTTGATGATGATACTCGTCATCAGATGAGTTTATTACGCGGACGAGTTCATCGGATGGAAAACTTAATTAACGGACTTTTACAGTATTCTCGAGTTGGTCGTGTTCAAGTAGAATCTGAAAAAGTTCAGGTGAGTCAACTGCTTGAAGAGATCATTGATTCACTTGATCCGCCATCAGAGTTTACCATTAAAATCGAAGGAGAAATGCCCACTTTAACCACACAACGGATATCTTTACAGCAAGTGTTTAGTAACTTGATTAGTAATGCGATTAAGCATCATCATCGTTCCGATGGACAGGTGATAATTTCCTGCACCGATCAGGGGAAATTCTACGAGTTTTCGATCAGTGATAATGGCCCGGGGATTGCGCCTCAATATCAGGCAAAAGTCTTTACGATTTTTCAAACCTTGAAAGCCCGTGATCAAGCCGAAAATACGGGCATTGGTTTGTCAATTGTCAAGAAAATTATTGATACTAAAGGAGGAAAAATTGAACTTGAATCTCAACTCGGCGAAGGGGCGACATTTCGCTGGACTTGGCCTAAGTAAAAGATCGCTCTTGCCGAGAAGGAGAAATAGCAGACTCTTCGTCGTTATAAATTGTTTCCAGTCTGATCTACCTCTGGAGATAGATAAAGATCAACTCAAGGTTTCTCCCTAGAGATGAGGTCTGAAGTTAAAGCTTTGTTTATAATCTCAGGAAGAGGTAGGCTGGGATTGCTATCGTTTGATGTTATGAGATGATCATAATCTCAAGAGGCGAGTTCAACGGATTATCTGATTTATGGGGGAAAAAATTATTAATATTCTATTGGTGGAAGATGACGAAGTTGATGTGATGAACGTCAAGCGAGCGTTTAAAAAGAACAATATTTCTAATCCGCTTTATGTGGCGGGTAATGGAATAGAGGCTTTGGAAATGCTACGTTCCCAAGAAGGTTGTCTTCCCATCGTTCCTGAAGAACGCCGATTGATATTACTTGACTTGAATATGCCTAAAATGGGAGGCTTAGAATTTTTAAAAGAGTTGCGTTCTGATCGAAAATTGAAAGCGACACCTGTAATTGTGTTAACAACTTCCGATGAAGATCGGGATTTGCTTGAAGCTTATAACTTGAATATTGCAGGTTATATTCTCAAGCCCGTAACCTTTACAAAATTTGCTTCAGTTATTGTTACTTTGAATACTTATTGGACGCTGTGTGAATTTCCCTAGTACACGGCTGTCTCGATGAATAACAGAACAGTGTAACTGTCAAAATAAAATTTAGATAAAAGCTGGAAAAATTACCATGAAAACAGTAAAATCGGTTATTGCTAAAAAATGGAATGTTACCTCTCTATTGAATGAAAAAAATCAAAAATGTCAAAATTTCAACCCCAGGTTAGTTCTGTTATAAAACCGAACGTCTTGCATCCGCTAAACCTCTGTAGATGGCAGGAGATGGAAAAACTATTAAGTATACTGATTGTTGATGATGATGAAGTGGATCGAATGGCTGTTAAGCGCTCGCTGCGGAAAGTTGATGTCAAAGTTGAAGTAGCTGAAGCACAAGATTGTGAAACAGCAGTCGCCCTCATCCAAGAAAATAAATTTGATTGTGTTTTTCTAGATTATCGCTTGCCCGATCGAGATGGTCTTGAACTCGTTAAACAGGTACGTTCTCTCAACATAAAAGTACCCTTAATTGTGTTGACAGGTCAAGGCGATGAGCAAATTGCAGTCGATTTAATGAAAGCGGGTGCCTCTGATTATCTCTCCAAATCTTGGGTTTCGCCCGAAAGATTGTGGCAAGTCATGCGGAATTCTATTCGGGTTTATCATGCCGAAATGGAAGCCGAACGAGCCAACAAACGTCTCTGGGAAAGTAATGAACTGTTACGACGCAAAAATCGAGAACTAGAACGACAACGCCAACAAATCGAATTACAAAACCGCAAACTGGCTGAAGCATCTCGCCTTAAATCCCAATTTTTAGCCACCATGTCTCACGAACTTCGCACACCCATGAATGCAATTATGGGTTTTTCTCAACTGTTGCTGCGTCAGTACCCAGATCCTCTCGCTCCTCAACAATTGGATATGGTAAAACGCATCTTTAATAATGCTCAAAATCTATTGACGATGCTCAATGAAGTTCTGGATTTTTCTAAAATAGAAGCCGGCCAATTTAAGTTAGAACCTCAAGAATTTGATCTGGGTAAATTTGTAGAATTGACGGCTGAAGAATTGCGATCCCTAGCCGTCGAGAAACAATTGACGTTGAAAGTTGATGTCGCTCTCGAAGAGGGAAAGGTGATTAATGACAAAAATTGTATCCGGCAAATTTTAGTTAATCTGATTTCAAATTCTATTAAATTTACAGAGTCGGGAGGAATTTGGATTGATGTTCGAGAACTAGAAACAGGTCAATTAGCCATTTCAGTTAAGGATACAGGAATTGGCATCGCCCCCGATCATTTGCAGGAAATTTTTGAAGCCTTCCGACAAGTCAATCAAACGAATACTCGTAAACATTATGGTACAGGTTTGGGTTTAGCAATCGTTGATTCTCTCGTGAAATTGATGCAAGGGAAAGTCAATGTGGATAGTCAATTGGGCTATGGTTCTGTTTTCCAGGTTGAATTTCCACGCTATTTAAAATAAAATATATATAAAAACAAAAACAGTTTTTATGAAAACTAATTTTAGTAATGTTGATATGTCTAGTATTGCAGTAGCGAAAACAAACTATATTCTCGCAGTTGACGATCTGCCAGATAACCTATTCCTTCTGAAGTTAGCCCTAGAACAAGAAGGACACAATGTTGTCTTAGTCGAAGACGGAAAAAGCGCTCTAGCACAGATAGAAGCCTCTCCGCCGAATTTAGTGCTGCTGGATGTGATGATGCCTGAAATGGATGGCTATGAGGTAACGCGGCTCATTCGCAGTAATCCTAAATATCCCTACATTCCCATTTTACTGATTACGGCTCACGAACAGTCAAGTGTCGTCGAAGGTTTAGATGCTGGGGCGGATGATTTTATTCGTAAACCTGTTCAAATTGATGAACTCCAAGCCCGAGTTCGATCGCTATTGCGTCTAAAACAAAGTATCGATCAGCGAGAAAATTTTGTTCGCTGTCTCACCCACGATCTACGAACTCCTCTGGTTGCTGCGGATCGGATGTTAAATCTCATGCAGCAAGGGGTATTTGGAAATCTAGATTCTCCAATGGATGAGGCGATCGCAACCATGATCGGCAGTAATAAAAATCTACTCGATATGTTAAACACGCTTTTAGCCGTGTATTCCTATGATGTCGGACAAAAAACCCTCAGTTTTATTCCTTTCGATTTAGATGCTCTCATCCAAGAAGTGATTACTGAACTCACACCTTTAATTGCCGAAAAACAACTTCTAGTGACATTTAACTCCGCCACTGAACCTGTGGTTAAAAAATTTGTTGGCGATCGCTTAGAATTGCGACGAGTGTTTACAAATCTGATTGCTAATGCGATTAAATTTACAGATGAGGGAAGTGTTGAAGTGAATTTAAGTTTAATGAAAAACTCCGAGAAAGAGTTACCCAAAGACTGGATAAAAGTTGAAATAAAAGACACCGGGATTGGCATATCTCCTGAAGATCAAGTCACCATGTTTGAAGCCTTTCATCAGGGGAATCATAAGCGTTCAGGAAGTGGTTTAGGGTTGCATTTATGTCGGCAAATTATCCAAGCTCATCAAGGTAAAATCGCCGTCAAATCAGCTCTGAATCAAGGCACTGTATTTACCGTTTGTTTACCGTTTTAAGTCAGTGACTAGGAGTTCATATGTCTTGGGATTAAGTTTTAAAAAACCCCGTGTATTTATATTTGTCTCTAATTGTTACTTATATTTTACATTGGGTAACTTCTCGAGCAACTCTACGGCAACAATGCTTTGTAGGAAAAGTTACAGTTGTCGAGAGGGAGAGAATGTTAATCTAAAACTGGAGCAATTAAAAAGATCATTTTATCTTTATAATCTCCCAATATATACTGACAGTATTTTTCTAGACAGTCAGATACAGAGTGTTGGTAGGGGTACAAGGCTTGCAACCTAGAGGTTCGAGTCCGACATCAATGAAGCTTAGTTTTACGAAAGGGAAACCATAATGAAGATTGCTCAATCGATTTTCGGGGGAGTGGTGATTGGGGTGAGCTTTTTTTCTCTCATACCAACCGGGATAGCAGAAGAAGTTCAGCGACTCGATACCTATCAACAGCCCTCCGTATCTGCATCAGATTTGACTGGAAAAGGCTTAAATATGGGCATCAAACCCTCTAGTGCCAGTTTTCCACAGGGGGGGCCATCACTCGATAAACCTTTTGAATACGAACCCGAATACTTGAATCAAGTTGCACCTCAAACGGAAGTAGTGATTGATCAATATTCATCTCAGCAAAATCGACAACAAGTCAACCCCTTAAGTCCTTCCTTCAATTCTCAAGGGGCTGGTGTCAGGGGAATTCCCATTCGCTTAGGGAATTGATTTCGACACAGCAGGGATTGAATAGCAACTCAATCCCTTTTGATCTGATTGAGAGTATCCGAGTCCCCGTAAGATTGGAGGAAAAAATCTCCGCCACAGTAAATCCTTGCACAGTTGAGTTTTGGAGCGGTTTCTGTGTCAATATAGAAAAACTGCCTGACTTGGTACAGGTCATCAACCCTGGGTGAGTTCAGGTCGTTAGAGAGGAGATACTAGGTTAAAGTCTATGAAAGCTGGCGATCGCGTTCGCGTCAAAACATCGGTTATTGTCTATACTCATCCCGAACACCGCAATCAGTCATTTGACATGAAGGGTTTAGAAGGAGAAATTGTCTCTATCATCAATGATTGGAATGGTAGGCCAGTGAGTCCAAATCTCCCGATTCAAGTCAAATTTACCGCCAAATTCAAAGCTCATTTTAAACAGGAGGAACTTGAAGTGATCTCAGACTAGCAGGTGAAAGGGGAAAATTCTACATCTGCCCATCGAGGGACATTAGAGAGGCTCAAATCCTTCAGTGTGGACAACTTTCCCCACCTTTAGTTCGTCCCTCGTCCCCGCCGAAACCAACCGAATATGTTTAGATCTCCTCGCATTTTTTGGAGTTCTTGCTGATGACGCTCGGCGGTTTCAGCGTACCATTGACAATGCTGTTCAAACTCCTCTCGATATTTGACTTCCTGATAAAATTTAGCAGTCACTTGATAGACTTGCAAAATCTCTGCTGCTGATTGTTGAGTATCTGTGAAATTTTCCCACTGAAAATACATTACAGCTCGAACCTCTGCTAATTATTTCTTCAAGTTAACATAATCAATCGGATTTATTGCAGGCTCAAATTATAACCATCCTCGCAACCGATAAACAACAATTCCGATATATTCTTTTAAGGCTTGGGTGAACTTTTGCAAAGATTGCGTATCCGGTATGAGGCCTAAAATGCTTGCTTGTATTGTGGTTTTTGAAGGGTTGACATCTTGTTGAGAGACCCAAAAATCAGTCGGTGCTGCGATCGCCTCAATTCCTTGACGCTGAAAAACCCGCAGCGATCGCGGCATATGCAGGGCAGATGTTACTAATAATACTTTCCCCGTCAACTTCTTCTCCTGTAAAATTTGACGAACATTCACCGCATTTTGATAAGTATTCAGTGAAGTTGGATCTTGTAAAATTGCCGACTCCGGTACCCCCATCGCCGCCGCAATTTCCGCCATATCAGCCGATTCTGGAGGTTGTTTACCGTCCCATTGAATGCGACCCCCACTTAAAATCAGCCAAGGGGCTTTTTCCTGTCGATACAACAACGCCCCATACAAAATCCGATCTCCGGCTTCGCTGACATCGACCCAAGGACGAGGGGGAATGGGGGCTTTGGTTCCGCCGCCCAACACGACAATCGCCGTTGCTTTTGGAAGTTCACCGTTGGGGATATTTTGCCACTCTAGCGATCGCACTAAACTCTGAGAAACCCAACTATTACTACTCACCAGGAGAATCAACAACGCTAATCCGATTGCCCCTGCCGCTATGCGAGGCTGCTTCCACAATAATATTAAGGCGACTATCAGTAAAAAGCAACTCAGTCCGAGAGGATAAATAAGTAAGGGCAGAAGTTTAGATAAAAACAGAAACATAGTATCACGCCCGGAATTCCGAGTTCAATTGAGAGGAGTTGATCCAAATTTTAGCGATGAACTGACACAATTGCTGTTAATACTTCCTAATTCATCTATTGTGATCATGCCGTGATGAATTTGACAAAGCCTTTAGTCAATCGACATAATTGAAGTTATGTTTGTTTACGGAGTGATCAATGGATAATCTTGAATCAGATTCTTTGCCGACTGAAGTGATTTTAACTCATCCTCAACGGTCTTTAGGAAGTATTTGCTTTGATTGGACACCTCAACCGGGTCATTATCTGGAGATCCTCGGTCAAACTTACGCCGTTTTAGAACGTCGTCACCGCTATCAGTTAAGATCGGGTCGTTATCGACTGCATCAAATCTCGCTTTACGTGCAATCTGCCGAACCTCCTCAAGAGAGAAGTTTAGTGGATGGACGTTGGGTACTCGGAGATGGGACTTGTCGCTTCAATGCCCATTCAGAATTAGTTCGTTGTGCGGTTCATCCACAAGGACCATGCGGTCAATGTCGCTTTTATGAACCGACAAATCATCAACCGTCAGAGTGATCACTTTAACTAATTCAAAATGCTCAGATCTGCACGATAATCTTCCACTGAAACTAATCGCCACTTTCTATCTTCAAGCAGTTCTAAAACCTGGTGATGGTATTTTAATAAACTCATTCGATGCCCTACACTCACGTAGGTCGTTTGAGTCTCTTGTAGCTTTTGATAGAGGCGTTCTTCGTTTTTTAAATCTAAGGCACTGGTCGCTTCATCGAGGATCGCGTAACGCGGCTGACTCAGCAACAAACGCGCAAATGCTAAACGCTGCTGTTCCCCTAAAGATAGCACATTTCCCCAATCCAACTCGACATCAAAACTATTCACTTGTTCAGCTAAATGACCCAAGTTGACCAATTCTAAAACCTGAATTAATTTTTGTTCATCTACACCTCGATCCGTATAAGGATACAATAATTGTTCGCGGAGACTTCCTAAAATCATATAGGGTTTTTGCGGTAAAAACAGCATTTCCTGTAAATCTGGACGCACTAACTGTCCGGTTCCTGAACGCCATAATCCCGCAATTGCCCGCAATAACGAACTCTTACCCGCCCCACTATTCCCCATGATTAATAATCCTTGACCGGGTTGTAAAACCAGAGAAAGATCTGTTACCAGGGTTTTTTGATAATTGGGAGTATTGAGGGTAATATGTTCGAGAGCCAGTGGAGAATCAATCGTTAAATCAATACGAGGTTCTCCCGGTTTAGGGACTGTGTTTTCGGGATGTAAAGCTTCGGAAAACGTGGCTAAACGGTTAATTCCGGCCGCAAATGCACTCAAGGCTTCAATCTGACTGACAATGATCGAAAAGGCACTTAAAACTTGACTAAAGGCAAAGTTGGCTTGGGTAATGTCTCCAAACTTTATCTGTCCCGCAAAATAAATCGGAGCCATGATCAGCGAGGGTAAAATAATCACAATGTAGCGATAGCCTGTGGTAAAGTAATCCACATTTCGCTGCCAGCCGATTAACAGATTAAAGTTCTCAAATGCTTTCAGGAATCGCTGTTTAATTTGCTGACCCTCTTGTTGTTCTCCTTGATAAAAAGCAATCGATTCTGCATTATCTCGCACATGAACTAATCCATAGCGAAAGTCAGCTTCTCGTCGGAGTTGGTTAAAGTTTAGTGGAATTAATCGCCGTCCGATCCAGATTGTAATCACGGTACCAAAGACGGCATAAACTAACAAAAATAATGAGAGTTTTTTAGAGATTGTCCAGAGAATTCCACTAAAGGAAATAATATCAATCACTGAATTCAGCAAAACCAACAGAAAAACTAAGCTGGTTCGGGTAAAAGATCGAATATCTTCAGTAATTCGCTGATCGGGGTTATCGATTTCTCGATCAGATTCTAGTTTATAATAGGCGCGGTTATCAAAATAGTTATCTAAAAATTTATTCGTGAGCCATTTTCGCCAATAGTTTCCTAAGCGATCGCGGGTATAGCCATATAAAGCAACAATGGGAATACCAACAATAAAAACACCTGCATAGACAAATAAAAATCGCCAAAATTCTGATTCATTTTTCTCGGCGAGGGCGGTTGTAAAGAAGTTTGAAACGTAGCTGATAATAACGTTTAAGCCACTTACGGAGACGGATAACAGCAAAAGAATACCTAAAACCGCCCAAGGTTGCCAGCGAGATTGTAAATTCTCTTTATAAGAAAAGGCGGCGATCACAGGTAAAATCAGCATTAAACCGAATACCACGATCCAAGGAGACTGGATCAAGCCTGTGATGGTTTCCAGCAAACCAGGGGCGATGCTATTGAAAAATTCAGGAAATAGATATTGACTCCCGAGTGTGACTCCGGCGACGAGTACAAAAACAGCAGCAAAGATAAAAACTAGTAGCAATAGTAACAGTCCGAGAAACACTTTGCTGCTTCCCGGTTCAAGCGGATAGAAAAAGGGTTGGGCGATCGCTAAAAATCGCTTCCACAATTGACTGTCAAATCGGTTCATGTGCTGTCTTGTTGAAGTCTATACAGAGTTGGGATTATACAAGTTTCTGGTATAATGGTAGGCTATTATAAATCTACCTGTCAAATATGTTACACACAATCAGACAGAATCCAGGGAGGATGAGGGGGGAAGCACCGCAAGGGTGATGAACTTCATTAATCCATACAAAACAGTCAAAACTACAAATGTTACAGCGATCACGACTAAGGGACGATGATTGAGGAGATTATCAATCAAACTCCTAATCAAAACATCTGGGTTACTGACGATATCCCAACTATTGAACCTCTGAAACCGTCCCAGGTATATTCCGACAGCCGAAAGTGCGTGTACAGTCAATTCCCCCATCCAGCGATGGCGTTTCCAACCTTGCTGATCCAAATAGCGATTCAGGTAAATCAGGGAAAGAACATAAGCTTCAAATCCGACAAACATGAAAACAAGATATTGGGGAATCAAAGCAAGGGAGATAATCCACACCGAATAACCCTGACGAATTTGATCAACCAGATGAATGATATCCGTGAGAACATAAGGTGCATTGGGAAGAAACAAGATAAAAACCAGAAAACCCAACCACCACCTCAAGGAAAGATGGTGAGGTCGGTTTGGTTGTCTGTGAGACTGCCAAATTTCTAATCCCATCAGCAGCAGAGTGATCAAAAGTGCGATCAATAAATAACTGTAGTCTAGAGTTTGAATTAAACGATGAAATTGCCGACCGACTTGATAGGCATGGGGGAGAAAACTAAAGCCCAGTAGCAACCCGACACCCCAAATGATCATCGGTGATCGCATTCTAGACAGCTTGGAGATTACAGGCGGACAGAATAACCATAAACTCAAAGCCAGAGGGATTAATGCCAGGAATAAATTCCACGACATCCAACCCAGATTAGCAAGAATTGCCTGCCAAGCTAAGATGATCTGATTGATTAGTATATCCATCTGAGATGCGGCAAGGGGACTCCCGTTATACCCGACAGGGTTAGCGGGAGAGGAATTGCCGCCCAAAGAAAACTGAGCGGAGCGAGAATCATTGTTAAAAGGAGTAGGAGAATCCGTCATGTTTTTGAACAGGAATCAAGTATTTAGGGTGAACATCAAACTTAGAGTTGGGAAGTTGCAAAACAAAAGAAGGACGGAATCGAATGGCAATACGCCCAACATAATGTCCAGAAAACTTCCCTTTTGGGATAGCAGCTTTTACGATATCACCTGTTTGAAATCCTTGAAAGAACTTAGCTTTAGGAGCGTGTCCAACCGGGAATCCAAACCGATTTACTCGGCATCGTTGACGAGTTCCGTGTCCCATCGCTTTGAGCAGCAAAGGTTGTTTCGTTAAAACTTTTAGAGATTCAACTTTTCCAACACAAGCTGCATCTAACCAATGAGATTTTAGAATATTTAATCGGGTTCGATTAAACTTGGTCTGTCCACCAGAAGCAGTAGAAACAGATAATCCAGTCGCTTTTAAAGCATTAAACAAAGCCCAGCGAGTAGAGTTAACCGCCGCCGCATCTTTTAGGGGCGTTTTTGCTTGGCTTAAGATTTGTTTTAATAAATTTTGTTTTCCCGAAAGAAAGTCTTTAATGTCCTGAGTTCCTTTACTGGTATTACAAGATTCACAAGCAATACAGAGATTAGAAATCCGATTAGTTCCTCCCTTTGATTTGGGGTGAATATGCTCGATTTGGAGAGGGGTATTCTTTGTACCACAGTATG
>NZ_JAYGHR010000084.1:0-68969 GCF_034932365.1 Limnoraphis robusta BA-68 BA1
TTCACAATGTTGTCTGCATTGCTGTACCACCTTATAACACTACAGTTGATTGTAGTAATTGCGGTAATCAAGTAAAAAAGACATTAAGCACTAGAACTCATCAATGTTCTCAATGCGGCTTAGTGCTTGACCGTGACCATAACGCAGCAAAAAACATCTTAGCGAAAGGTTTGAAGTTATTAGCTCAATATCTTAACAGTACGGTAGGGCATACCGAATCTGACCTCAAAAAGGTAAAAGCTCAGGGAGAAAACGGCCTCTGGCTTGTTAACGGAGACGCTAACATTTTAAGTCGATTCTGTGAACTGAGAATCAGCAATTGCGCTGAGAATCTCTCGCTATAATCTTTGATTTAGCGATGGGAGTATGTCAATACGGGTAGGGTTCATCAAGCTTCAGAATTAAAATGCAGTGGTTTCCAAGGGTGTATCTACCTTCACTTTAACTCTTGGAGACTTTTAGATGATCACATTTCTCTAACATTTATTTTTGATCGGGTAGAATTTAGCTTTTCTATTCTCAGTCAATATAAGCTTTCTATTTGCACCTCATTTGATGGGGTGTTAGAGGATAATTGTAGTGGTTTAAAGATGAGATTGAGAGATAAAACCGGCTCAAAAATAAGCCGGAATTCATAACTACAGGGACGTATCTACCAATACAAACCCTCTTGGAGTATCAACAATGTTCTCTTCTATTTGTGTTGATAATATTGCCTCTAACTGTGACAATTTACAATCTGAAACACTTATCTTTATCGATGCTAGTTTAGAATATTATCATAATTTAATAGCTGGAGTCAGTCCAAATACAACTGTTTTTATTCTAGACTCGCAGCAGGATGGAATTGAGCAAATTACTGAAGCACTAAAAATCCATAAACTTCAGTATTGCACAGAAATTAATGAAATACATATCCTTTCTCATGGTCATCCGGGTTGTTTATTGCTAGGGAATGCGGAACTTAAACTCGAAACGATTACTCGATATCAAAACCAGTTAAAAGATTGGCAAAATGTTCTTGCCAAAACTGCTAATATTTTACTCTATGGGTGTCAAGTTGCAGCCGGAATTGGTTCAGTTTTCGTGCTGAAACTCAGTGAATTAACTGGCGTTCATATCGCAGCATCAACAGATATTATTGGAAATTCAAAACTAGGCGGAACTTGGAACTTAAACTATCAAACTGGAGAAATTCATGGGACTTTACCGATTAACCCGGATATCTTAGCGACTTACGAGGGAATATTATCAACAGTTCTCACCGTTACCAATATTAATGATAACGGACTGGGTTCATTAAGGCAAGCTATTTCTCTCGCACAAGCCGGAGATATTATTCAGTTTGACTCGAGTTTAGCCAATCAAAAAATCACGTTAACCAGTGGTGAATTAGACATGAATAAAAACCTGATTATTGACGGTGTAAATGCTACGGGTTTAACTCTAAGTGGAAATAATATCTCTCGCGTGTTTCATCAACAGCCAGACACCACATTTAGTCTAAAAAATCTCAAAATAGCGGATGGCTACGCGAATAACCCCAACGAAATTTTAGGGGATAGAGGTGGTGGTATCTTTGCCGAAAAACGAACAAATATTACCATTGAAAATGTTGAATTTGAAAATAACAAAGCCGGAGAAGGCGGTGCATTAACCGTGTACCACTTCAGTAAAGCCCTTGTTAAAAATAGTCGTTTTACTAATAATGATGGAACCCTCAGCTTGAGTGAACAAGGTGCTGGTGCTATTCATGTGAGAGATGTAGAATTCACCTTAGAAGATAGCATTTTTGAGAATAACAAAGGAATAAATGGCGGCGCAATTAACAGTTTAGCCAGTTGGTTAACCATCAAAAATTCCCAGTTTATTAATAATGATACTACGGCTGGTGCAAATGGTCACGGTTTTGGTGGAGCCGTTTATACTGATGGTTTAAAAGTCACCTATCCCGACGGAACTCAAACAGGGGGTACAGCGTTAATTCAAAATAGTTACTTTCTGGGAAATATTGGTGCTGGAAGTGGTGGTGGTGCATTTTTATTTGGTTATGATAATGACGAAATTTTGATTGAAAATAGCCGATTTACTCAAAATACTGTCATTGCCAATGATAAAGGAGTTGCTAACGGAGGTGGACTGAGAACAGGAAATGTTGCTTTAGCTACCATTAAAAATACCACGTTTGATAACAATTTAGCCATTAGTGGAGGAGGTGTTTGGATTGATGTTAAATCAACTCAATCTAACATTATTAATAGCACTTTTTCAGGGAACAAAGCCGAACATCCGACAGGAGATGCTTATGGGGGAGCCATGACAATTAACTCCTCAACTAATATTACTAATACTACTATTGCTAATAATACATCTCAAGGAATAGGCGGAGGAATTTTTAGTTGGGACCCGAATAATCTGATTCCCATTACCGTTAGCAATACCATTTTTGTTGATAATCATGCAGACTTTAATGATTTTGCTCATCATAGCAGTCGTCAGTTAATTGATGGTGGAAATAATCTACAATTTCCCGGTTTAACCTCTCATCCAAAATCAGAATTGGTCACAACAAATATTCTAGTCGCTGATGCAAAATTAGGTGCATTACAAGAGATTAATGGAATGTGGGTTCATCCTTTACTAACAGGAAGTGCAGCTATTGATGGGGGAACAAATACTAACGCACCGACAACAGATCAACTCGGTCAAATTCGTCCGTTAGATGGCGATAATAATGGTGTTGCAATTGTTGATATTGGATCTTATGAATATGTGTTTACGACTCCAGAAATTGAGGTCATTAATAGCACTATAAACATTTCTGACAATACCGGAACGTTTGACTTAGGAACCTCAACCGTTGGAAGCGAAGTTAGCCAAATATTCACCCTGAAAAATAGCGGAACTGCGGAATTAACCCTTTCTAACTTACAAGTTCCGACGGGGTTAACTTTAATAGGAACTTTCCCGACAACTATTGCTGCGGGTTCTCAAGAAAATTTTCAAGTTCAACTCGATACAACGGTTGCTAATACTGTTAACGGTGAACTTTCATTTACCAGCAATGATAGCGATGAAAACCCGTTTAATTTTGCTGTTTCTGCTGTTGTTGCTGCTAACCCCATCCCCGAAATTGAAGTTATTAATGGTAGCATTAATATTTCAGATAATACCGGAACGTTTGACTTAGGAACCTCAACCGTTGGAAGCGAAGTTAGCCAAATATTCACCCTGAAAAATAGCGGAACTGCGGAATTAACCCTTTCTAACTTACAACTTCCGACGGGGTTAACTTTAATAGGAACTTTCCCGACAACTATTGCTGCGGGTTCTCAAGGAACTTTTGAAGTTCAACTCGATACAACAGTCGCGAATACTGTTAACGGTGAACTTTCATTTACCAGCAATGATAGTGATGAAAACCCGTTTAATTTTGCTGTTTCTGCTGTTGTAAACTCAGAACCTATTCCTACACCTCAACCGACTCCAACACCCACTCCTGAACCTGTTCCTACTCCTGAACCTGTTCCTACACCCGAACCTGTTCCTACTCCTGACGACATTAATATTGAGTGGAAATGTCGAACTATTCCAGAAATTACACCGAACCCAAATTCTGTTGTTCAAACCATCAATGCTTCTGATAATGAACTCACATTAGGAACCGTTGAAAATGACGAAATTATTGGCAATTCAAATAATAATACTCTCTTTGGGATGGAAGGAGATGACAATATTTATGGTCGGGATGGCGATGATTTAATCTTTGGAAATCAAGCAAACGACTACATTGATACAGGTTTAGGAAATGATAGCATTTATGGCGGTCAAAATAATGATGTTGTTTGGGGTCAAGAGGGAAATGATGTTATTTTTGGCAATTTAGGGAAAGACTCTTTGATGGGAAATTCCGGTCAAGATAGTCTTTATGGTGGTCAAGAGAATGATTACCTTTGGGGAGGTTTAGGAGAAGATTGGCTGTTTGGAGATATCGGAAATGATGTCGTTAGTGGAAGTGATGGAAATGATATACTTTTCGGAAATCAAGGATCTGACGAATTATTTGGAAATGCAGGGAATGATAGTATTTATGGCGGTCAAGATCATGATAGTATTTGCGCTGGAAAGGGCAAAGATTTACTCTTGGGAAATTTAGGTGATGATTTGATTTTAGGAGGTGCGGATGATGATACATTGTATGGAGGTCAAGGAAATGATACCTTAGTGGGTGGAGAGGGTAATGATTTTATTAGTGGTGATTTGGGAAATAATACCCTCGTAGGTGAAAGTGGAAGCGATACTTTTGTAATGGGTTCAGGAAGTGATTTCTTGTTGGACTTTGAAAACGGAACTGATAAACTCTTATTAGGGCAAGAATTAACCTTTGAACAGTTAGCGATCGCTCAAGATAGAAATTCAACAGTTATTCGCATCGCCAATACTAACGAATTAATCGCCACGTTAAACGGGGTTGATGCTGCTGTTATCAGTGCAGATGATTTCGGAACTCTGTTCTAAATTTCACTCAATTAAATACCCACTTTCTCCAAGAAGCTGGGTATGAATAAAAAACACGCGCCACACAGAGACACAAACAGAGAAAATTTTCGGAACTTGCGGCTGCACTTCAAAGTGTAGAATGTTAATCAAGCAATTTAGGAAAACATTCTCTAGGAACTATTCCTCTGGGCTGAGATACAGGGAGAAGTGCGGAAAGTTGATGTTTATTAATCCAACTGACAAATCGTGCCGTCAGGCCCAGGGTGACTGGTAACTGTGTTCAGACTTCTATAGGAGCTAAGACTTAATTGACAGTTTCAGGTACAACACGCTACTCTAGGTGCGTTAATAACCACAATTAGATGACCAAGTACCTGAAGCCGCGAAGACAAGCCGCTAAATATTTGGGGGTAAATGTTAGGATTAGGGGTGTAGGGGGAAACAAGGCTATGATCGCACGCCATAAAAACCCCCCAGATCGACAGCGTAGATATGACCTTAGAAATTGTGAGTTGATTGTTCTCAACCCAAAAGAACTTTTGCCACAGCCAGAAATGGTCGAAGACATTCGAGCAATACTAAAAACGGATAGAATAAGGATTTAACGGATGAACTTGACTGCGAGTAGCCTAGATTTATGCTGTCCTAGATACAATTCACAAATTAACCTCATGGCTATGCAAAAACCACGCAGTCATCGGGTTAGAAGACTTGAATGTTTCTGGGATGATGAAAAATCATAAATTAGCGGGTGCTATTGCCGATTCTGCTTTTTCTGAAAGCCGCCAAGTTGAGTATAAATCCTCGTGGTACGGCTCAGTTGTAGTTTTTGCGCTATAGATTTTACCCGTCAACTAAAACCTGTTCAAGTTGCGGTCACGTTCAAGAAATAGCACTGAAAGAACGAGTTTTCAATTGTCAGGTTTGCGGTGAAGTCAAAGATCGTGACTATAATGCGAGTCTGAATTTATTACATTATGCCGAGGGCTTCTCGGTAAAAAGCCTGTCTGACCGGGTGCTGCCGACAGTCCGGGGTGATGCAGGAAGTAAACATTAACACGGTTTGTACCGCGTTATATCAGTTTTATAAAGCAGTGAAAGACGATCCTGAGAATTCGGAATTCTCTCTATCTGTTGAATCGCGGTGAGACCAAGATCGACTAATATAGATTAGTGGTCTGTTTGGCAAAGATTTAGAATCGTGTTCAAGAGCCGTTTAGCTGACTTCCGCATAATATTCGAGCGCGATCCTGCGGCTCGGAACTGGCTTGAAGTCCTGTTTTGCTATCCAGGGCTTCAAGCGTTGTTGTTTCACCGTCTAGCCCATTGGTTGTACAGTCTGGGAATGCCTTTTATTCCTCGACTAATCTCCCATGTCGCTCGCTTTCTAACGGGGATTGAAATTCATCCCGGCGCAACCATTGGCACGGGTGTTTTCATCGATCATGGCATGGGGGTTGTTGTCGGTGAAACAGCAATTATTGGAGACTATTGTCTGATCTATCAGGGAGTCACTCTGGGTGGAACGGGAAAAGAAAGCGGCAAACGACACCCTACCTTGGGGGAAAATGTTGTTGTGGGTGCAGGTGCTAAAGTTCTCGGGAATATCCAAATCGGCAATAACGTCCGCATCGGTGCGGGTTCGGTTGTATTGCGAGATGTTCCTTCTGATTGTACCGTTGTCGGAATTCCAGGACGAGTGGTCTACCGTTCGGGTGTACGGGTTGATCCCCTCGAACATGGTAGCTTACCGGATTCTGAAGCTGTTGTGATTCGGACTTTAATGGATCGAATAGAAGCTCTCGAAAATCAGGTTCACACTCTAAACGATCAGCTTTCTAGAGTTCCCACTGTCGTTTTAAGTGAATCTTGTTTGTCCTTGACTCCCCAAAAAAATCTTGTTAACGACTCCCAAGAGTCAGAAGTTGATTGCAGTTCCGGGGAAATTTGTTGCAGTCTCAAGGATAAAGCGATTTTAGAGTTTCTCGATGGTTCGGGAATTTGGCATTTGGATAAGTGTCTTAAGGGTTGACCTCTTGAGTTAACCAGTGATTCTCCTCTCGCCAGTACAAATAACGGTTCTGAGGTTCCCCCCGCAATTCTAAGTGATCGACGTGTTCAGCTTCGAGTAACAATAGACAAAATTCAGCAGGGGGTTCCATCGGAAAGGCTTCTGGGGGGGTAAACTCAGCCTCATCTACACGGGATTGACCCGGTGAAGGCCAGTAAAATTGGGATCGAGCATTATCAGAGAGATCTTGCCAAATGGTTTGACGGGCTTGCAATAAAATCGGAGCGTGATATTCAGCCGTAATTAATGTCAGTTGACCCGATAAACGGAATTGTTCACGAGTTTTTGGAAAATACCAACAGGCTTCTCCCCAAGGATTTCCTGCAATTTCCTCGACTTTTTGACTGCGGCTATCCGTAATCATTTTTAGTTGATTTGTATTCTCTAAAAACCCCCGAAATACAACAGTGCGGTTGGCAGGACGCCCATTATTGCGAACCGTTGCCAGTTGAAAATAACGAGAATAAGCTAAACTACGATTTCGATGCAAAGCACGGGCTAAAGGTTCTCGCCAAGGCGCAAGGATCATCTTAAGAGCAGTAACTTAGTAGACGATTTATGGTACAACACGGTACTATCTGTAAGATCAGATAATAGATCTATGCAACGAGCCTATCATACCAAGTTAAAACTGAACAACAAACAGAAGACTTTAATGGCGACCCACGCCGGATATTCTAGGTGGGTTTGGAACTGGGCGTTATCGATGTGGAATGAAGCTTACAAACAAGGGTTAAAACCTTCAACGAATAAGCTAAAAAAGTTCTACACCAATCACGTCAAACCTCAATATCCCTGGCAGTCAACGCTAAGTTCAAGAGTTTATCAATTTGCCTTCATGCACTTGGGAGAAGCATTTAGCCGATTTTTTCAAGGCATTGCCAAACATCCTAAGTTCAAGAAAAAAGGCAGAAACGATAGCTTTACTTTAGATAATTGTGGCAAAGTAATGAGGTTTTCAGGGAGGAGATTGAAGCTTCCTTTTATTGGATGGGTATTCACTTATGAACCCCTGACAGAAATTCAAACCAAACGAGTCACAATCAGCCGTAAAGCTGATTCTTGGTATTTGTCTGTCGCTTACGAATTTGAACCAGAACAGACTGTTAAATCCCGAGAATATCTGGGTGTTGATGTTGGAGTTAAGGTGTTGGCTACCTGTTCAGATGGTACTGTTTTTGCCAATCCCAGAGCCTACAAAAAAGCTCAGAAAAATCTGGCGAGACTTCCGAAGCGAACTCTCGAGAAAACAGAAGGGTTCTAACAACAGGAATAAAGCTAGACTGAAACTCGCAAAAGCATATCAAAGAGTGGCTAACATCCGAAAAGATACAATTCATAAATTCACCTCATGGCTATGCAAAAACCACGCGGTCATCGGGTTAGAAGACTTGAATGTTTCTGGGATGTTGAAAAATAACAAGTTAGCGGGTGCTATTGCTGATTCTGCTCTTTATGAAATTCGCCGCCAAGTTGAGTATAAATCCTCGTGGTACGGCTCAGTAGTAGTTTTGGCTGATAGATTCTATCCGTCAACTAAAACCTGTTCAAACTGCGGTCACGTTCAAGAAATAGCACTGAAAGAACGAGTTTTCAACTGTCAGGCTTGCGGTGTAAGCATTGACCGTGATTTGAATGCCAGCCTAAATTTAGAACGTTTTGCCGAAGGCTATTCGGTTTAAGCCTGTCTGACCGGGTACTGCCGACAGTCCGGGGTGATGCAGGAACGAAACATTAATACGGTTTATACCGTGTTATATCAGTTTTCGATAGCAGTTGTACACAACAATTCCTAGCATAAAGCGATCGCATTCTAAAGAAAATAGCATCTTTGAGAAAATCCCTGTTAAACTAATAAAAATTTTAATCAGGGGTGAACTTTTAAGTGCAAATCACAAGCCGCAATATTGACTTAAGAGTAGATGACAGTTTAATGCGGGTTTATATCGCAGCCCCTAAACCTTCAGGCGTTTATCCCGGTATTGTCTTCTACAGTGATATTTATCAGTTAGGTGGGCCGATTATTCGCCTGGCTAACTATTTAGCCGGATATGGTTATGTTGTCGCCGCACCAGAAATTTTTCATCGCATTGAACCCATTGGTCAAGTGATCGAACCCAATGATTTAGGGCGAATGCAAGGGAATGACGATGCGCGTCGAACTGCTATTGAAAGTTATGATCGTGATGCTCGTGCTGTGATAGAATTTTTCAAGGCAGAAAGTTCTGTTGCTGCCGATAAAATTGGGACGTTAGGCTTTTGTATTGGCGGACATTTAGCCTTTAGAACTGCTTTTCAAAGTGAAATCAAAGCTTCTGTTTGTTGTTATCCGACAGGCGTTCCCAGTGGTAAATTAGGTCAAGGCGTTGCAGATACGATTCAGCGAGTTTCAGAGATTAAAGGCGAGATGTTAGTTGTGTTTGGAACCCGTGATCCTCATACGCCTGAAAATGACCGTCAAACGATTAAAAATGAACTCGAAAAGGCAAATATTCCTCACAAAATTGTTTCCTACGAAGCCGAACATACGTTTATGCGCGATGACGGGTATCGTTATGATCCAGTGGTAACAACTGCGGCTTGGTCGGAAATTGTAGAATTTTTAGAGCGTGTTTTTGCCGCTTAAAATATAGAGGAAATGGCTCTGTTTTTATAAAGATTAACAAAGCCGTAACCCTTTTTCTATTCTTTTCCAAATTCAATTAATTTCGACGAACAGCTTGAGTCAAACGGGCTAACGTTTGACAACAATCAAATCGATCTAAATGAACCTCAATAAAACACAAGCGATCCCGATGATCAGAAGCCTTTTTCAAAGCATCTTCTAATTCTCCTTCTGTTCGTACCTCACAATTGATACTTTCCCCAAAAACTTGCGGAAGCTGATGATATTTCCAGGGTTGAATATCATTATAAGAACCATCATGGATCATCCGTTCAATGGTATAACCATCGTTATTAATCAGGAAAATAATCGGATTCAACCCTAAGCGAATCATCGTAGAAAGTTCTTGACAAGTCATTTGAAATGAACCATCCCCAATAAACAAAATCACTCGATTTTGAGGACGCGCTAATGCAGCACCCAAACAAGCCGGGAGAGTATAGCCAATCGACATATAAAACGCCTGTCCAATAAACCGAGTATCAGCATGAATCAGTAAATCAATTGTCGCAATAATTGCATCTCCCGTTTCAGCAATGACGGTGCTATTATCACCGACAAAATGGTTCATCCGTTCATAAAAACGAGCATTCGTAATTTTATGTTCCGGTTGAACCTGAAAAGATTTCGACAACAGTTGAGATGCGGGTTGGATGTCTAAGCTGTCATAAGATTTCCGGGAAAGTTTAGCAATCAAACCGTCAATAAAGTCCCCCAAATCAATCGGATAATAATAATGATGCTTGATTTTAACCTTTTCAGAATTAGCATTAATCAACTGACTTTCTTTGAGTTTAGCCGTATAACCGCCTAAATTCATGTCGGACATAATCGCACCCAAACACAAAATACAATCAGCACTTTCGACTCGATTTCGCACATAATCTCGACTCAACGCCCCGGCATAATTTCCAATAAATTGAGGATGAAGTTCGGAAATACTCGATTTCCCGAGCAACGTACTCGCAATTGGATATCCTGTCGTTTCAACTAATTGATGAAGTTTTTTCTGGATGCCGTAGCGATGTAACTCAACTCCTGCTAAAATAACAGGATGTTCTGAGTTTTCTAACCATTCTACGGCTTCGTTAATCGCTTCATTCAGGGCTTGAACATCACTCACTAAAGGATTTGGACGTTCAAAACTTAAGGGAGTAACGCAAGGTTGAGCCACCATATCTACTGGAATTTCGATATAAACGGGGCGTTTGTAACGCAAACAAGCCGCAATGGTTCGATCAATTTGGGCGGGCGCTTGTTCTGCATTGGTAAGCGTAACTGCCGCTATGGTGACTTTTTCTAAAATCGAAAGTTGGAGGTTATAATCCCCTGTCGTGTGGTGCATTAACAGGTGTTTTCCTTTAGCAGAAGTTCGCGGCGCTCCACTAATAACAATCACCGGAACTTCTTCTGCGTAGGCACCCGCCAAAGCGTTAACGACACTTAATCCCCCCACGCCATAGGTAACACACAACGCACCCACGCCATTTAAACGCGCATAAGCATCCGCCGCGTAACCTGCATTCAGTTCATTACAAGTGCCGACTAACTGCATCGAACTCTCAACCATTATATCCATTAAGTCGAGAACATAATCGCCGGGAACTCCGAAAACGTGACGCACTCCAACCGCTTCGAGTTGACTAACGAGATATTCACCCACTGTGGTTGTGACTGAACCGACAACAGGCTTCTCAATAAGTGGAACTCTCATCTTGACTTTCCTCTGAACTTGTACCCTGGTTGATGAGTTTATGATAACAAATTGTAAAAATATGTTGTAAAATTTACAAAAATATGCAGTCGGGAAGTGAAATTGAACAATTTGAGATGAATTTCACCCCACAATTTAACGGATTGTTAACTTTCTTCCTGACAAATTTCATAATGATCAATAACACCACGACTTTTGAGATTTTCAAGCAATTCTAGGGATATTTTATTTCCGAAAAAAATACATTCAAAATGATCATAAGCTTCAAATTGAAGTGAATGATCAGCTTCTATTTGTAGATGTAAAACTTCAGAGGTTAAATAACCTGTTGAGAAAGTTTGTATTAATTCATCGATAGTATTGGGTGAGACTTTAATCAGTAAACCCTCGCCTGCGAGGACGCTATTACTTCCTTTAAAGGGAGATTCGGCTCCAATTTTTTGAGCATTAAACAACGAAAAATCAATCTCGTTCATCAGCCATATTGCTAAGTTCGTCTGATCGCTTAATAATTCTATTATCACCGCGTTAAAGAGTTCTTCAAACGCCAATTCATTATGATGATTAATTTGAATAAAACCTTTGTATTTCATGTTTTTTTAAATGAAAAGAATAGAGTCAAGCAGATGGTTAGAGATTTTATTACTTTGAGTTAAGCGGGTTGTGATTTTATCGAGATTGATTTAGAAAAGTTCTGATCATATTGGCAGTTTTAACCGCTTCATTTTGAGTAAAACTGTAATTACCCGACAATTTAATTTTTTTAGAACTTGAGGCTATTTCTAAAATAATAACATAGATTGATTCCTTTTTGACAATTAAAAAAGACGAATAATCTTTAACCTTCCAAGGAGTCTTATGGACTCGCAGACTAACCTCATTCAATGAATATTCGTCTTTTTTTGTTCTGAATAATCTTTGAACTTTTATACTTAGTTTATTTTTATTTTTATCCAGTATAACTGTTGTAACAGCAGTAAAAAAAACGCCAAAAATACCAAACAAAAGACAAAAGACAATGAAGAAACTCGGAAACGTTTGTTCACTGATGACTAAAAATAATCCCAGACACCCCAAAATTAAAAAAGGAGTAGAAACTAATCGGATTCCCCAAGCTGATGTCACAGAATCTTTAAGAATCAGGTGAGTTGAAGTCTGTTCGATAATTTTCATTATAGTATTGAACTAAATTACATCTTGAAAAGCTATTTTATGCTCCCTGAATAATTTGGGTTAATTCGCGGCGACTGCGATTGACTTCATACCAAAACACACACCAAAATGAAAATAATGTGAAAAGAGGGAATCCTAAAAACAACACAGCTTCAAATACAGGTACATTTCCAGACAAAATCTCGGAGAAAAAGACAGCGAGTGATAAGCTATATAATGTTGAAAAGACAAAAATCAAGAAAGTCATTACAAAGGGATGTAACCGCATAGTAATATGAACCAGCGTTTCGTTTGGTAAAGATTCAAATTTTCCTCGAATGATCGGTAAAAACGAGTTGCGATAATGAATAATTCGATGAATTTGAAAACCCGAGTGAGAAATTGTTCCTTCATAGGGAAGATGACGACGGGAAAAACCCCAACGAATTATCTTTTGGGGTTCAATTTTCGCCTCTAATTTCTCAATGATCTTTGAGAGGGGTTCTCGGCTTCTAAGGGTAAAGGTTTCATGGGGTAAAAGTTGCATAGTTTAACTACAATCCTCAATAAAGTTTAGAAAATGTAGAATGCTCTTATTACCCCTGATTGTAACTAATGTTAACTAAATTTGTTCTTCAAGAACAGCTTGGTCAGTTGAATCAGATGGATCTGAAGCGTAACTTTGTTTTTGACGAACGATTGTTAAACCTGCTTTCAAAGCCGTTAAGCGATCGCCCATCCAATGATGTCCAGGAATTAAACCTGCTATTCCGAGTTTTTCTAAGCGACGTTTGACCTTTCCAGTCGCCCCTACAACTAACACTTCTCGACCCGCATCTAGAGACTCTTGAATTGCATTTTCAATCGCTAAAGAAGAGGTTACTCCGAGAACCGGAACTTCCCCTAAATCCACAATCAAAACATCATAGTTAGCAATTGCATTATGTTCTCTTGCGATCGCTTTCGCAACTCCAAAAATCATCGGCCCACTGAGATGAAATAATAAAACCCGTCCATTGGCTAAGTCTAAAATTTGTTTTTCATCTGCATTCAACACAATTTGATCATCCGCATCTGTAATTGCTTTAACGGACTCTGTTTGCAGTTCAGCGAGGCGATCAATCGTTAAGATATTGGCAATAAATACCCCGACCGCAACCGCGATCATTAAATCAACAAATACGGTTAATAAAATCACACTGTAAACAATCCCTGCCGCCTTCCAAGAAATCTTGTGAACCCGTTTGAGAAATCCCCAGTCAATAATATTAATCCCGACTTTTAAAACAATTCCGGCTAAAACTGCCAGAGGAATACCTGCCGTTAAAGGCGCCGCCCCTAAGACAACAACTAACAGCACCAAAGCACGAACAATTCCCGCTAAAGCAGTTCGTCCACCCGCTTGAATACTGACAACGGTTGCGGTTGTCGCGCCTGAACCTGCAATTCCGCCAAATAAACCTGTGATTAAATTAGCTATTCCTTGCCCAATTAATTCTTTATTCGATTGGTGTTCAGTTCGAGTCAAACTATCAGAAACCAGACAGGTTAATAAACAATCAATTGAACCCACCATCCCTAAAACGATGGAATTCACAAACATTAACCTTAAATCATTAGCACTAAAGGTCGGCATTTGCAGATCGGGAAAACCGGGAGTAATTTCGCCAATCGTCGCAATAGTCCGAATCTCAAAGTTACCAAAGAAGAGCAAATAAATAACTGTTCCAATCACTAACGCCACTAATTGAGGGGGAACAAACCGTTTTAAACTGCGGGGATATAAATAAAGAATCGCTAACGTAATCAACCCTAAAATGGCTTCCCAGGGATTAATATTCGCCATGAGAATCGGTGCATTTTTCAGAACGCCAAGCACACCGCCTTTCGGGGTTTCTTGTCCGAGAAAAGGTGCAATTTGCATAAAAATCAGAATGATGCCAATTCCTGACATAAATCCAGAAATGACATTATAGGGCAGCATGGTAATATATTTACCGAGTTTTAAAACCCCAAATAGAATTTGAAAAATTCCCGCCATCATAATTACAGTAAAAGCCATTGCTAAACCGTTTTCTGGATTTTTAGCGACTAATTCCGTAATCACTGCGGTGACAATTACCGTCATTGGGCCTGTAGGTTCAGAAATTAAACTCGGTGTACCGCCTAATATTGCGGCAAAAAACCCGACTAATATTGCTCCCCATAACCCCGCAGAAGCACCCGCCCCGGACGCAATTCCGAAGGCTAAAGCCATCGGTAAAGCCACAACTGCGGCGGTTAATCCTCCGAAAATATCTCCCCTTAAATTGCGGAAATGGATTTGATTAAAAATTTGCATGGTAGGTTTTCCTTGATTCAAAAATGAGGTTTAATTCATCTCAATTGAGTTAACGGAATAGCAACACCGGGATGTGACTACTTCTTAACACTTGGGCGGTGGTACTCCCAATCACTAAATGACGAATCCGGCTGTGTCCATAAGCACCCATTAACAACAAACTAATCTCTTGATCGTTAATATATTGAGCAATTATTTTTTCAGATTCGCCAACTTTTAACTGATAGTTTGCCTCAATCCCGGCTGTTTTCAACACATTTCGAGCTTCATCAATGCGGGCAGTTGCGGAGGAATCATTTTCAGTTTTAGTCACTTTCAAAAGATGCAATTCTAAACCTTTAAATAAAGGAAAATGGATTAAAAATTGCAAAATTCTCTTTCCCGTTGAACTGCCATCATAAGCCACTAACATCCGATTGATCGGTTTAAACTCACGAGGTGTCACAAAACAAGGCTTATGACTACTGCGAACAATGCGTTCCATATTGGCCCCTAAATGTCCAGAGGCAAATTCTGCCGCTTCGCCCCGTTTCCCCAAGACAATCAAATCAGATTCCGCCTCAAATTCATAGAAACAATCAACCAAAAAGCCTGTTTTATGGATTAACTGAACTTGTTCAACTCCTGCCGATTTTAGGGACTGTTCAGCCGTTTGTAAAATCAATTTAGCCCGTTGATTATTGATTTTGGCTTTTTCATGTTCCAAATCAACTAATTGTTTGAGCAAATCTTCTGATGCACCTAAACCAATACTACCGCTTAAGTTGCCCGTTGAAGCCACTTGCTGACTACGAATATCCGTCACCGACAACACCTGAACCTCTGCCCCCAACCCCGTCGCCAACCAAGCCCCATAGCGATAGATATTTTCAGCAAAGATTGACCCATCTGTACAAAGCAAAATCTTTTTCATGTTTTTTAAGCGGTTAAAACGGGAAAAATTTAGGACTTTTTGAGATCATCTTTCTGGTTATAGCTGGCTAATTTATCGAGTAATGTTGCACTCGCTTTATTTAAACCAATCAGTTTAACTTCGGCACCATTTCGCCGGAATTTCATCACCACTTTATCAATAGCAGCAATGGCACCTTGATCCCATAAATGAGCATGATTTAAGTCTAGGGTAACGCGATCAACCAGTTCGGTAAAGTCAAAAACTTCGAGAAATTCATCGACGGATAAAAAGAAAATTTGTCCGGCCACACGATAAGTTCGATGGTTCCCATCTGGACTGAGAACTTTATCCACAAACACCAACTGAGCAATTTTACGAGAGAAGAAAACGGTACTCATTACAATTCCTGTCACCACCCCTAATGCAAAGTTGCGAGTAAAAATTGTGACAAACATTGTGGTTAGCATGACGGCGGTTTCACTACGGGGAATACGGGTCATATTTTTGAAAGATGACCAACGAAAGGTTCCGATAGACACCATAATCATCACCGCCACTAAAACCCCCATCGGCATTTGTTTTACCCACCCACTCAGGGCGAGAATTGCAAATAATAAAAACACCCCAGAACACAAGGTTGAGAGCCGTCCTCGTCCTCCAGATTGAACGTTAATTACGGATTGTCCTATCATCCCACATCCCGCCATTCCTCCAAAAAATCCTGTAATGACATTGGCAATTCCTTGACCTTTGGCTTCTTGGTTTTTATCACTCGGAGTATCGGTGAGTTCATCAACGAGAGAAGCGGTTAAAAAAGAGGCTAATAAACCGACCAATGCCATTGTTGCTGAGTAGGGAAAAATAATCTGCAAGGTCTCTAAATTGAGTGGAACTTGCGGTAGGGTTAATGTGGGGAAAGCGCTGGGTAATTCCCCCATATCTCCCACTGTAGGAACGTTAATTTTCAGGGCAATGGTGGCAAAAGTCATTACCCCTAAAGTGACTAAAGGTGAGGGGACGGCTTTCGTAAATTGTGGCAAAATATAGATCATGGCGAGAGAAAGTGCCGTAATTCCATAGACTGCTACAGGTACATTTGTCAGTTGGGGAAGTTGGGCGAGAAAGATTAACACCGCCAACGCATTGATATAGCCAATCATCACCGCACGGGGTACATATTTCATTTGACGACCCAATTTTAGGATGCCAAAAATCACTTGGAAGACTCCTGTGAGGATGGTAGCAGCTAATAAATATTGCAAGCCATAATCTTTGACCAAATCAACCATTAACAACGCCATCGCCCCTGTAGCGGCGGAAATTGAGCCGGGTCTTCCTCCTAAAAATGCGGTGGTTACGGCAATAATAAATGAGGCATAAAGTCCGACTTTGGGATCAACTCCGGCAATAATCGAAAAGGCGATCGCTTCGGGTATTAATGCCAGTCCGACGACTGCTCCCGCTAAAATATCTGCTCTCACATTTGAGAACCATTCCCGTTTTAGGGCTGACCGATTCAACAGTTTCTCCTTGATCATTGACAATAAATTCAGACTCTCAAATGATGAGTCAATTTTTAACTGAGTTAAAATCTTTTTTAGATAAACAATCAACGCTAAGATTCGCACCTTGTAGCTTAAGGTGGACTGATGACGAATTTAACGCTTTGGCAATTAATCACTGATTTTACAACTTCGCTCAAGCTTTTCCCCTTATGCTATGAAAGGTGAAGCATAGTACATTGATTCCCTGTTATCTTATCAAGATACCATAATGTTGACGATTAAAATCATCAGATGGACTGATCACTAAAGCTTAAGCGTGTCAAAATCCAGAATGCTGCTGAAACTGCGATCGCCAAAAGTTGCCGAGACGACTAAAATGATAATCAGATGCAACCTCAATTAAATTAATAATGTCAACTCACTCTGCCATCAACGACGCTGTAACAAACCGCATCGAACAGACAGAAGCCCCAACTTGCGATCAACATCATACCGTTGATTTAGAAAATCTCCAAACCGTTAGAACTCAAACCCTCAGTGTCGAAAAAGCCCAACGCATGGCAGAATTTTTCAGTCTGTTGGGAGATGCCAACCGTTTACGATTATTATCAGTATTAGCCAGAAAAGAACAATGTGTTTGTGATTTAGCCGAAATTTTGCAGATGAGTGAATCTGCTGTTTCTCATCAATTGCGATCGCTGCGGGCTTTACGATTAGTCAGTTATCGAAAACAAGGACGAAAAGTTTATTATCAATTGCTGGATCGTCATGTTCTTGATCTCTATCACGCGGTAGCTGAACATCTCGATGAAACTGAAAATTCTGATTAAAATCACTGTTTAACAACTGTGATGAAATGGCACCGAAATTAACGGTAAAAATACAAAGAAAACCCAACTCCAATTCCAGTAATTCATACTCGGATCGGACTCTAAGCTGTGGCAGTTACTTAGTAAAGCTTCGATCCGTTCTGTAATTCGATTTGGAGGTGCAACACAGCTAAACCCCGCACAATTTTCTTCGGAAACTGCAACAGGTTGACGAACCATTAATAACAGTGACTCTGCTAAGAGTAACGGATCAACTTGCTTCGCCGCCCACTGATCGGCTCGGAGTTCTCTTAAAAGTAATAACTCTTGCCAAAGTCTTTCGGTATTAGGCAACCAAGCCATTATACGACGAAAAAATCCTAACCCAAAAAACCAAAATGTATCTCGATAATAATGATGGGCTTGTTCATGAATGAAAACCGCTTGTTGTTGTTCTGGAGTTAAGGTTTCTAAGAGTCCTTGACTAACAACTAATTCTGGATTCCAAAACCCAATTTTAGCACAAAATAACAGAGGACTTTCTAACAGTCTGACTGTCATTCCTTGAACTTGAATTTGAGGACAATTCCACACCTGTTGAACAGATATCCATCCCCGAATTGTCAACAATAAACCTAAAATCAACGCCCATCCACATAACCCCAAGGCTAGCCCATAGCCTAGCCAACCCGTTGGCTGTCCCAACATTTGTCCTTGTGGCCCCATCCAAATCACTGCAACCCCATTCATTAACAACATCAAAGGCGGTACAATTAAACCAAACAGCGATCGCTGCCAACGTTGCTTCCAATGGGCCGAATGAGGAAAACAAGCCCCTCGCAAACTAACAGCTAATCCCAATGAGAGTAAGATTAAAATTAAGTGCATTATTCTTCCTCGTTTCTTGCTTTTCTGAGGGCTTTTAACCGTTGGGCGATCGCATCCAGTTGGTCTAAACTGGCCGAGTCCAAATCATCGGCAAATGCCGCTACAATCTCAGGATGACCCAACGCTAAAAACTGATGGAGGTGTTCGTGGGCTACCAGCGCTTGGGCCTGCGTTCGAGAAATTCGCGCTTTCCAAAGATAAGCCCGTCCACTGCGATCGCAAGTCAGCCAGCCTTTTTCCTGCAAACGGTTCAATACCGTTGTCACACTCGGCGAAGATAACTCTCGATCCGGATCGCTGAGAATTTGATCATGGACTTGCTTAACAGTTGCACAGCCGAGATCCCAGACAATATTTAAAATCTCTTGTTCGAGAGGGCCAAGAGACATCTTTTCAGGACGATGGTTCGGTAAAGGGGTCATATTTGCGATCAATAATGCCGAATTCTAGAGCCTGTGATCAACTCAAGAAGTTCAGGTGTCTATGGTATAATGAGCCTCGGCTCCACTTCAAGTGGCTATCCTTTCAGCATATCTTTGGCAAGGGATGCTAAAGTTGAAGTGTGAAAAACTAGATAGAGTGAGCAATTAAAAGGAAAATATGAACTTTGTTTTGTCAATGTCTAAGCGGATGGCTTTAGGATTATCTATTGTATTGCTGATGGTCAGCAGCTTGATTTTCAACGCTTCTCCGGCTTCCGCAGAAACCTATACCGTGAAAATGGGTGCTAATAACGGAATGTTAGCATTTGAACCGAAAACCCTCACCGTTAAGCCTGGTGATACCGTAGATTTTGTAAATAACAAGCTTCCTCCTCATAACGTCGTTTTTGACAAGAGCAAATCCCCTAGTGCAGATATTGCTTCTCAGCTCTCTCACGCGGGACTTCTCTACTCCACAGGAGATGATTTCAAACTGACTATCCCCGCAGACGCACCTTCTGGTACTTATGAATTCTACTGTCAGCCTCACCGGGGTGCTGGCATGGTTGGTAAGTTAGTTGTTCAATAGTTTGAGTTACCCTGATCTAACTGTTCCTCGTCAACAGCAATTCACTTAAAATTATCCCCTCTCCTTGACTGAAAGTTGTAGCTATTTTCTTAAGAAGTTCTTAAGTCTTGTAGCAAATACTAGCAACTAGATCAGACAAGGGGAGGATAATTTTATGACTAGGGGCGGGTTCTTTACAGTCACCAGTTATCAGTGAGCAAACCACATTTGGCGTTGGTTGCTGTAGAACTGATAACTGTTTTAAACCCGCCTTTATACTTATCAACCTGATGCCGATTGAAATAATATTTAAAGTTTGACAGACTGTCGTTTGACAGATGGATAAAATTTATGAGAATAAAAGAAGACAATGGGATATATTGATAATGTTTGTGTATTTCACGAGGAGAACTCCATTGAAAAAGTTATTTTCTATCCTTTTGTTGGCGATCGCAGTCTTGAGCTTGGCTATCCAACCTCCCGCTTTAGCCGATGCAAATTTAGCCAATGGTGGCAAAGTCTTCGCAGCCAACTGTAACGCCTGTCATATGGGAGGGAAGAATGTCGTTATTTCTAGCAAAACCCTCAATAAAGCCGACTTAGCCAAGTATCTCAAAGGCTTTGATGAAGATGCACAAGCAGCGATCGCTTACCAAGTCACCAAGGGTAAAGGTGCTATGCCCGCTTTTACAGGACGTTTAAGTCCTCAAGAGCTTGAAGATGTAGTTGCCTATGTTCTCTCCAAAGCAGAAAAAGGTTGGTAATTCTCAGGAATTTTAACTGAGATTGTTAAAACGATGACGGTTCTGACAATTAAGTTTTGTCACAATCAATTTAATCACTGAGTTAGGGGCGCAATTCTTAAGCCAAAAGATACAGGGAGATATAAATTCCGATCAGCTTAAGTGTTACGCCTCTCGTTGTTGTTATTTCCAATAACTAATATGAACCGACTGTATCGTATCTTGTACAGCCTGATCCTTGCTGTGATTTTCGGGTTGGGAATACATTCTCCGTCTGCTGATGCTTATTCTCTACACTCAGCATCAAAGGCAGAAGATTATTTGAGTCGGGCGACTGAAAACATTCAACACCATGACTACAGCCCAGCCTTACAAGCACTCAATCAAGCGATTAAACTTGATGATACCTTAGCTGAGGCTTACAGCGATCGCTGTTGGGTACACATTCAGCTTGAAAACTACCCAGAAGCCATCGAAGATTGCCTCTACGCCACCCAACTAAACCCTCAGCAGACTAGCAGTTATTTACATTTAGGCATAGCTTACTACAGAAAGGGTGATTTGACCCATGCGATCGCCGCTTATGATCACTTTATTCAACATCAACCCGATGGCGTGTTAGGCTACTACAATCGAGGGTTAGTGTATTCTGAACTGCAACAATATCCCACCGCGATCGCCGACTACAACCAAGCCTTAAATTACACTCAATCCTTAGAAGCCTCTGAGTTAGCAGAAATCTACATTGATCGTGGAGTTGCCTACTTAATGCTCGATCAGATCCCTTCGGCGATCGCCAACTTCACCGAAGCCCTTCACCACGATGCCAGCAACCCCAGAGCGCATTATAATCATGCTTGTGCTTGTCGGCGTCAGGGAAACACGCAAGTCGCCCTACAAGAGTTTACAACCACGCTTCATCTCAACCCCGATCATGCTCTGGCTCACTTTAACCGAGCCATGCTCAGACAGCAACAGGGACTCTATGCAGGAGCGATCGCTGATCTACAGGCTGCCTGCAAATGCTTCACAGACCAAGGCAACCTCGCTGCATCTCGCCATACTTTAGCATTGATTGAAAAATTACAACAGTGGTTGATGGCAGCAGAATTTCAAATCATCGCTTAATCTCTGGGTTCTTTTAGCACAATTTTGGCTAAAAATCCAGAAATTTTAATTTATTTTTAGAATTAGGAGAACAGACTAGAATTAATCCATCGTTCTGGTGAAGTTTCCAGCATCTGTTATCTTTAGGATATAAAAAATTCCTTTAAATCTGCCGATGGCAGAGCCAAACTTTTCAACCTTTACGTGACAGCCAAGTTCAACCCGAATTAAGTCGAATGCCTGTGCTAGTAAATCTCTCAGAGCGACAACATCATATCCTGTGGGCAACCATTCGTCATTATATTGCCACCGCCGAACCCGTTGGCTCAAAAGCTCTCGTTGATGAGTTTAAGCTCAAAGTCAGTCCGGCGACAATTCGCAACAACATGGGGGCGCTCGAAAAAGCGGGACTCCTCTATCAACCTCATACCTCCGCAGGGCGAGTTCCCTCCGACTCTGGCTATCGTATCTATGTTGATCGGATGATCACGCCTTCAGATACCGTTGCCAGTCAAGTCACTCAGCTTTTACGCGAACAGCTTGACGCCAAAAATTGGAGTATTGAGGCGATTTTACGAGGTGCCGCGCAAATTCTCTCAACCCTGAGTGGATATATTACCCTGATTACCATGCCGCAGACAACTAGCGATAACCTGCGACATTTGCAACTGGTTTCTATTGAACCCGGTAAAATCATGTTGGTGGTTGTGACGGATAGTTATCAAACCCAGTCGATTATTATGGAATTGCCGCAAATTGATCAACAGTTAGAACAAGCGGTAACAGAAGCTCTCTCCTCTCTATCAGAAGACGAAGAACTCCTCGAACAAGAACTGCAAATTTTGTCTAACTTTCTGAATGCTCAACTGCGGGGACACGCCTTGGCTGAACTTTCTACCCTCGACTGGAGCGAATTAGATCGCAAGTTTGAACGCTATACGAATTTAATTCGCAAACTGCTTGATGATTTGAGTTTACGCACCCAAAAACCCGAATATACTCGCATTCAATTTAGTGGGATATCGGAAGTCTTGCGTTTACCGGAATTTTCACAACTCCAACAAGTACAAACGATTCTTCATTTACTCGAAGATCAACAAGAACAGCTTTGGCCGTTGATTTTTAAAGCCCCCGAACAAGAACAACGGGTTAATATTCGCATCGGTGCGGAAAATCCCCTAGAACCTATTCAAAGCTGTAGCTTGATTTCTACCCAATATTATCGAAATAATATCCCCGTTGGGAGTGTCGGAATGTTGGGACCAACTCGCATGGTTTACGAAAATGCGATCGCCCTTGTTGAAGCTACTGCTGATTATATCTCAGAATCCCTCACTCAAAATTAGTTAGAGTTGGGTAATTTCTAACTCTAAATATCCAGTTTCTTCATCAGGAGTGCGTTTAAAAATATACCCCGGAACTGTGCCAATTACAATCTCAGCAGTCGTGTAAATAATACAGCCTGTTTGTAGGTGTCCGCCGATGGTTTTGCCGTGAGCATCTGCTAAAGCAATATGTAAATGAATCCCTTCTATTGAGAGAGTTCCGACTAAAGAAACAATCTCAAACCGTCCTCGTAAACACTGACTTTCTTCTTGACCGGCAAAGCGCACAGTTGCTTGTTGGAGACTGCCAACTGCCGTTAAAATAAATCCAGCTTGAATTTGATCCGTCACGGCGATCTCTAGCAAGCTGAGTTTTAGATCTTGGTTTGGTTTTAAGCGGATTGGTAAAACGTTCATCATCAGGTGTTCAAAATTTAGAGTTCCTGTCCTGAAGAAAAGGATATAATAAAAGATATACACTGTAACTTTAGCGCAAATTATCCTATGGTTCATGTTATACGAGGCACTTTAGACAAGCCTGAATCATCCAGAAGGTTAGCTGAATATTTTGAAAGTAAATCTAATATTGATGGTAGCTTATATTTGGGATATCCAATTATAGGAACATCTCAAGGAGGATATCCAATTGATGCTCTTCTTATATCTAGAGAGCATGGAGTAATTATTTTCAATATTATTGAAGGCACTTCTATTGATAAAAATATAGAAGAAGTACAGGATGAAAGCTTTAATAAGTTACAATCAAAACTACTTCAACAAAAATCTCTGACTCAACGAAGAAACCTAATGGTAGACATTGGTGTTTTAACCTTTGCACCTGCACTGAATCAAAAACCTTCTGATATTTCAGATGAATATCCTATTGTCACGAAAACTGATGAACTTGATGAATATTTAAACCATCAAACCTGGAAAAATGGCAACGAATATTTTGAAAAGCTAAATTCAGTTATACAAGCGATAACGACAATCCGAAAGAAAAAGTCTCGGAACAATATTAAAACAGAAAACTCTAGAGGTGCAAAACTTCAGAAACTAGAGGATTCTATTGCTAATTTAGACAGAAATCAAAGTGAGGCTGTCATTGAGACTGTTGAAGGAGTCCAGAGAATCAGAGGTCTTGCTGGTTCAGGTAAAACAATAGTTCTAGCACTAAAAGTAGCCTATCTTCATGCAAAGCATCCTGACTGGAATATTGCTGTTACTTTCAATACTCGTTCATTAAAAAATCAGTTTAAACAACTTATTAATATATTTACAATTGAACACACTAATGAAGAGCCAGACTGGGATAGAGTAAAAATTATTCATGCTTGGGGAAGTCCATCCTCGGAAGGTATTTATTATGAAGTTTGTAAAAGACATAATATTGAATATCGAGATTTCAATACAGCAAGAAATCTCACTAACCTATCTGGAAAAGAGTTTGATTATGTTTGTGAAGAAGCTCTAAAAAAAATCAATCAATTTAATCCCTATTATGATGCAATAATGGTTGATGAAGCACAAGATTTTTCAAGATATTTTCTCAGACTTTGTTATCAAATGCTGAAGCCACCTAAAAGATTAGTATATGCTTATGACGAACTACAAAATCTTAATAAAAAAATTATGGAATCACCAGAAGTTCTTTTTGGTGAGGATAGTCAGGGTAAACCCTATGTTCAACTCCAGAATATACCAGAAGAACCTAAACAAGATATTATACTAAAAAAATGTTATAGAAATTCTCGTCCGCTCTTAAGTTCTGCTCATGCACTGGGTTTCGGGATTTATAGAGATCAAGGATTGATTCAAATGTTTGAATATGCAGGACTATGGAGAGATATTGGTTATGTCGTAGAAGACGGAACATTAGAAGATGGAAAATTTGTCAAACTTGCTAGAACGAGCGATACCAGTCCTAAATTTCTAGAAGATCATTCACCGATTGACGATTTAATTATTTTCAAGTCATTTAAGGATAAGCTAGAACAGACTCAGTGGCTAGTAGAACAAATCGAGAAAAATCTCACAGAAGATGAGTTAAGATATGATGATATTATGGTTATTCATCCTGATCCACTGACCACTAAATATGCGGTAGGAGAAGCGAGAGCTTCTCTTTTTGAGAAGGGTATAAATTCCAATCTAGCGGGTGTTACAACCTCACCTGATGACTTTTTTAGTGAACAGGCTATTACTTTCACAAGTATTAATAGAGCTAAAGGAAATGAAGCAGCCATGATTTATGTCATCGATGCTCACAAATGCTATTCTGGTTTAGATTTAGCTCGAAAACGGAATATTCTGTTTACTGCTATGACAAGAAGTAAAGCTTGGTTAAGAGTGGTTGGATATGGTGAATCTATGCAAAATTTAGAAAAAGAGTTTAATCAAGTTAAGAACAGAAAATTTGTGCTTGAATTTAAGTATCCTACGGAAGAAGAACGTAGACAAATGAATCTGATTAATCGAGACATGAGTCGCAAGGAACGGGCGAAGCTTGATCAAAGAAAAAATAGCTTACAAGAAGTTATTGAAGCCTTCAAAAAAGGTGAAATCAATAAGGAAGATTTACCTCAAGATATGATAGAAAGTCTCAAGAATTTGGTTAATGATTAGCTATAAAGTCATTTATAAAGAGATTGAAATGATGACAACCGAACTCATAGCCTGTGGTTTATCGGTTAAGCAAAACTTTCCTTCTTGTGAATCATCAGCAAAAGATAGATCTGAAATTTCCTACTCAGGTATGCAGGATATTTCAATCGCATTAAAAAATGTTAAATATCAAGAAATATACGATGAACTAGACCAAAATAAGAACTACAATATAAAAATGATTGATGGAGCATTAATACAATTTTTGTATACTTATGAAAAATCTCAATTAATTTCACATAGACTAGCCTTTTTTCCATCCCCTTATCTAGAAGCCTTTCAAAATGATCCTGATATTTATGAACTGGATGAAATATATGCAGATATAATAGCCAAAAATATACTGCCTGTTCCTCTTCGATTTGATTATGATCCTCAAAATTTTAAAGAAATAGATCATCCTAAATGTCACTTAACTTTAGGACAATTCAAAAATTGTAGAATTCCTGTTTGTTCTCCGATTACACCGCGTGCTTTTATGTCTTTTATTCTGCGTAGCTTTTATAATACAGCTTTCAATAAATTTACCGATAAGCTTACTCTTTCAAGTGAGATTTTTCCTGAAACTATAACTAGCCCAGAAAAACAACTATTACACATATCTATTTCAAGCTAGAGTTCAATCAAAGCGAAATTGATTTTAACTGAAATCAGTGATCAATTTAAAATTGTCTTGAATTAACGTCAGGTAGGGTTAACCGAACAACACTCAGACGGTTAAACACCCATTAAACCTCTAATTCCAAGTAGGGTTATTGCGAATCAGAGAGTCGTTAAAACCGAATTCACAACAAAAATAAGTTCTGTATTCTCTAAGTATAGAAGGTAAGGATTAAACCTAGTAAGTCTAGAAGTTCATCAAATTTAACAAGGAGGTAACAGCTATGCCTTTAATGCGTTGGGAACCTTTACGGGAAATTGATAGCTTACAACGGGAAATGAACCGTTTATTTGATAGCTTCACCAATGATGGTTCCCCGATGGAACGGACGACAACTGCTTTTGTTCCCCTGGCTGAAATAGAGGAAACAACAGACGCAGTTCATCTGAAATTAGAAGTTCCCGGAATGGAAGCCAAAGACATTGATATTCAAGTCACAGCCGAAGCCGTTGCCATTAGCGGTGAACGAAAATCGGAGATCAAAACCGAAGAAAAAGGAATGACTCGCACAGAGTTCCGTTATGGAAAATTCCGTCGTGTAATTCCCCTACCCGTTCGCATTCAAAACACAAATGTAAGCGCAGACTACAAAGATGGGATCTTAACGCTCACCCTACCGAAAGCCGAAGAAGAAAAGAATAAAGTGGTTAAAGTGTCTCTGGGATAGTTGAAAGCGGCTGTAATTCAGGTTAGAGGGTAAAGCTTACCCTGGAAGTCTAAATCATTCGAGACCCACTCTAAATCTAAAATAGAATGATTTAACACCGAGTCTAAACTAGCGTTTTAGGGATTGGGAATGGGGTAGCGCGAGAATTATTTTCGCAGCCCGGTTCCCAATTCTGTTATCTTAGATGAAAGAAGGAGGAATATGAATGCCTAAAACCGATTATAAAGACTATTATGCAGTGTTGGGAATCCCTAAAAATGCCAGCTCAGATGAGATAAAAAAAGCCTATCGTCGTCTGGCTCGCCAATATCATCCCGACTTAAACCCTGGAAATAAAGAAGCCGAACAACGGTTTAAAGATATTAACGAAGCGAACGAAGTATTATCTGACCCCGATAAACGGAAAAAATATGATCAATTTGGTCAATATTGGAGTCAAGCTGGAGAAGGTGGTGTACCCGGAGGGGGCTTTGATTTTGACTTCAGTCAGTATGGTGATTTTGACGACTTTATTAACGAGTTACTGGGGCGTTTTGGCGGTGTAGGAGGCGCTTCTAGACGAACTTACGGCTATCGTACTTCCTCGCAAACAGGTTCTTCAATTCCTAATGATCCCTTTGGGGATTTATTTGGTGGCGGAGGATATGCACAAGTTCCCCAACGAGATTTTGAAGCCTCAATTACCTTAACCTTTTCAGAAGCCTTTAACGGTGTACTCAAACAATTTAAACTCGATGATGAGATGATTAAAGTCAGAATTCCTCCCGGTGTGAAACCCGGAACTCGAATTCGCGTCAAAGGAAAAGGAGGAGTTAATGCAACCACTCAACAACGAGGTGATTTATATTTAATTGTTGATTTACAACCTCATCCTTTTTTCCAGTTTGACGGCGATAATATTGTCTGTGAAGTTCCCATTCGTCCTGATGAAGCTATCTTAGGCGGTCAAATTCAAGTCCCAACTCCTGATGGTTTAGTAACGCTGAAAGTTCCCGCAGGAGTTGATTCGGGTCAATCCTTACGACTGCGAGGAAAAGGTTGGATTTATCCCAAAGGTGGACGCAGTGATCAAATCGTTAAATTAAAAGTCGTCATTCCGAAAAATATTAGCTCTCAAGAACAGGAACTTTATGAAAAAATTAGTCAAGTTAGCCAGTTTAATCCTCGAACTCATCTAGGCGGTATGCAACTTTAGAGAGGAGGAAAGAACGCGAAATAAAACAAAATTCAAAATAAACAACTGCAAATTCATAGCAAATGACTGGCGACTCAAGGAGTCGTTGACTTTTCATTATATCCAAATTGTAAAAAAGATAGGGAAGTTTTTATGAGGTCAAATTTCCGGGAATCATTCCCGATATTTCATCCTGAATTTAAACCGGATTCAATGAAAATTTAAAACGTCTATTTGGGTGGAAATTTCATTTTTTTCAGTCCAAAAATAGGTTATCCTAGTTCATAGACCGAAATGAAGGATGTCGTTAAGCACTTGAGTTAAACCAACAAAGGAGGAAATTATGTCATCCTATGAACAGTCGCGTTTTTCTTTTTCTAAAATTATTAGCTATGTTTTGACAATTTTTTTAAGTGTAGGTTTAACATTATTATCCTTGCGTGTATTCCCCGCTCTTGTGCTACCCCCAGCTAACGCAAATAGTCATCAGATAACAGAAGTTGTCGCGGTTCAACCTCAACCCCAAACTGTCGCCATTTCCCCAACAAATCCCGCCGTTAGTAACTTTGTAACCGATGCTGTTAACAAAGTAGGGCCAGCCGTTGTCCGACTCGATACCGAACGAACCATAACACGCAACCTCGATCCCTTTTTTGATGATCCGTTTTTTCGGCGGTTTTTTGGTGAAGAATTCGCACCTCAAACCCCCCAACAATTTCAACAACGGGGACAAGGATCGGGCTTTATCGTTGATAGCAACGGCATCATTTTAACCAATGCTCATGTTGTTAAAGGAGCCGATAAAGTCACCGTTATTCTGCGAGATGGACGAGAATTTCAAGGGGAAGTACGAGGCGTTGACGAACCCTCAGATTTAGCCGTCGTTAAAATTAATGGGAATAATTTACCCGTTGCTCCTTTAGGAAATTCTGCCGAAGTTCAAGTCGGAGATTGGGCGATCGCAGTCGGAAATCCTTTAGGCTTAGATAACACCGTAACCTTGGGAATTGTTAGCACCTTAAATCGTCCCAGTTCACAAGTTGGGATTCCCGATAAACGCTTAGATTTCATTCAAACTGATGCCGCGATTAACCCCGGAAACTCCGGCGGGCCGTTATTAAATGGTCAAGGCGAAGTGATTGGAATTAACACCGCCATTCGGGCAGATGGTCAAGGAATAGGATTTGCCATTCCCATTGATAAAGCCAAATCAATTCAAGACAAACTCGCACGCGGCGAGGAGATTTCTCATCCTTATATTGGGGTGCGAATGGTGACGCTAACGCCGGATATTGCCAAAGAGTTTAACCGTGATCCAAACTCACCGTTGTTAATTCCAGAAATCAAAGGCGTATTAGTCGTTCAAGTCATTCCAGATAGTCCGGCGGCGAGTTCCGGTTTACGTCGCGGTGATGTGATTACTCAAATT
This sequence comes from Limnoraphis robusta BA-68 BA1, assembly GCF_034932365.1. Lineage (NCBI taxonomy): Bacteria > Bacillati > Cyanobacteriota > Cyanophyceae > Oscillatoriales > Sirenicapillariaceae > Limnoraphis > Limnoraphis robusta. The sequence goes on from NZ_JAYGHR010000084.1 coordinate 29,301, forward strand.
GACGGCGAAACTATTACCACTGCGGATCAATTACAAAGTAAAGTTGAACTCAGTCGGGTCGGTCAACCTTTGAATATTAAAGTCCAACGAGGCGATCAAACTCAACAAATTGCTGTACGTCCGGCTGAACTCAAAAAAGTCGAACTATAAAACATATACACCTTACCCTAAGCTTGTTACAGCAACTTCACCCCTACAGGTTAAGTTGCTACAAGCGTTATATAATAAGGGATTAAGGTGTTAAAATACAACCGTAGAATATTTAGAAGCACATCAGCGTTTTTTTGACTGAAATCAGCTACAGTTTGGATAAACTCAACTAAAAGATGTTGTTGAGGTTTCTTAAACTTTTGATAGCTGAAAAGTTCAACTTCAGTAGATTTCCAGGTCAATAATTCAATTTTTTGATGAGTTTTAGCTAAACTTTTCATCATACAGACTCCCTTAAAAATAGAGGGTGAATTCTTCCCGATTTTTTATAAAAATGACTTGATTTATACGTTAAAAGGAAAATTAAAATTTGTCTTTACAGAAAATCAGGCTTAAGTTACAGGTACAACTTAAACCTCTGGAAAGTTCAGGTCAATTCAGAGAATAGGAATTTATAAATGGAAGAATGACCTTTATTGAAACAAGAAATAAATGATCTCAAAAACTAAAACCATAATTTAAAAACCGATCTCAGCTCAATCAATGATACCTCAATTGAGTTGAGGATATTTTTCTTGTATTCTTTGTAATTCGCTTCGGAAAGTTTCTAAGTCGCTTTGGAAGCTTTGCAAGTCTTTTTTTAGATTTTGGTATGATTCTTGAGATACTTGTTTCAAATCACTGTCTAGTTTTTTATAATTGTCTCTTTCTATTTTCTTGTCATCAATCTCCTTATTTAGGCTCAGTAGATCATTCTCTAATTTTTGTTTCTTGCTTTCTTGCTTTTGAATTGTTTGTTCGAGTTCTTTGATGTACTTTTTTCTAGATGGGATTTTGTTGAGTTCATTAACCAGCCAAACATTAACACCGAGGGATATAACGAGTGCTACAGCAACGATAGGAAATAGATAGTTTTTTAACATAGACAGCCACTCAGGTGAATTTTTTTTTTCAAAGTTATTGGCTGCATTGTATTCTATCCAGTCATCGTCATCAGGTATTGTCTCTGACTCTGACAAGCCCCGCCAAACCTTGTTCTGTTCAAGACTGGCTTTGGAAATCGTGGAAGAAACAATAACTAAAATTCCCTCTTTGTTTGGTAGTGAATATTTTTTAAGTTCATCAATTAGATCATTTTTAGATTTAGATAATTTGCCAATTTTTGAGTTTTGCTCAGGATTGTTATCCTGACTGAGAGACTTATTGATAAAGTTATTAAACCCTAATTTACTAAAATCAACTTTGAAGCCTTGAGGATTATTTTCAGATGTGACAGCTTCATCAATATTACCTGCTAACTTTCCCTCCAATGCTTGAATAGCAATTGATCGTAAAGTCGCTTCTTTTTCTCCAACCCACAAAACAGAATTACGGATTTTTCGAGTTCGATTATCGGTTCGTTGTGATGATTCTAATCCCGTAACTAATAAAGAGAGTTGACCCTCCCGATAAAGAATAACCGAGAAATAGTCACTATCTACCAGTTGGATTTTAGACTCCAAATTGGGAGGATTTGAGATTTCATTCTGATTTTCATCTAGCCAGGAATAGCCCTTAGAAACGCCTCGACTTTTAACGTAAATATTCATTGTTAGTGACCTCACAGTTTAAATAAATCCGTACTTTGAACAATTTCAACCATATCCGAACTCGGATCGGAAAATTTCCTAACCGCATTTAAGAGAGAGGCATTACTACCAAAAAAATCAAGCATGATTTTAGAAAACACAGATTTACGTTGATTATCAAAATGCGACTTTAGCAAAAATCGTAAGAGATACTTCAGGGGTTGTTCACTATTTTTAGGTTTATAAGGATCGGTTGGATTGGGTTTTCGATAATAAAAGGTGAGTTCATTATTTTCTTCTTCAATTCGGGAAAAAATCACACTTCCAACTGTTTGAACAGGCGTAATAATCACAGCAACTTTTGGTAATAGCTTGTCACTGGCAAACTTATTCAGCAGTGGTTGATACCCCGCTTTAACTTTCCTGAATAGCTCAGGTGTATTCTGCATATATTTTTCACACTTCACCGGGGCTAAAATTACCAAGCGTCGTGAATCTAAGTTCTTATAAAGATCTTTGAATAAGTTATTTAATTCCGAGGGTTGATTAAACTTATCGTGATATTTACCATCTCGTTCCATCAAAGCAGGTGTATCAATCGGAATCAAAACTGCTGCTGAGTCTCGAATAAACTTTTTAACTTCCTCTATTTTATCAGTTTGTTCAATATATTCTCCTGGATAATCCTGAAAATTGAGTTTTAGAGATGGAGAGGTTCCTATTTCTCCAAACTCAAACTGAAATGAGCGTGGTTCACCAGTTTGAGAAATACCTCCTCGGACTTTAATGCTATCACCCACAAAGCTTTTGAGTTCATTTAAACGCATATCTAAAATTGATTTGCTATCCTGATCAGGAATAAGCTGCAAATCCTTACTGACATTCTCAAATTGATCATACATAGCCGCCAGTAAGCTGGTTTTCCCCACTCCACTTGGACCCAGCATGGTGATATTGAGGGTGGGTAGCTTTTGTTGAGAAGGAAATATGCTTCTAAGAAAATTGCTCATGCTTTCACGATCTCCTAAATATCAATCAATTTCTATAATTGGCTTAGAGTTTTTTCGAGTTTCTCTGCTTCACTTTCAACCGATTCTAACAGTTCTGACCATTTTTTTCGGGCATTGACTTGGTTTTGCAGGTTGTTGAAATCTTGCCAGATTTGAGTCTTTTTTTTCCGCAGAAACCTTTTCCAATCTTTTTGAGCGTTTTCCGCACGCAGCACTCGATCTGAAAATTCTTCGACAATGGCAAAGGAAGCTTGACTCGGTTCAGATAAAAATCCATTCAAAGCATTTTCACAGTTGTATAGAGTCTCGTTATAAAGTTCTTCTAAAGCCTCGATCACATCATTAGCATTGCCTCCTGTTTTCAGAGGTGCAGTTTTATCGGGAGTTAGCCGATCAAGTTGCAGACGAATTCGATGTTGAATCAAGCCTCGATAGGACAAATTAAATTCTGAAAGAATTTCAAACCCTTTTTTTAATTCGGTATATTCAGACGAAATTTGGCTATAAATATCGGAGATAAAATCACCTCCGCGAACTTCGCTGAGTCCTCCTAAAGAACAGTTTTCTATTAACACATTAGCGACTTCAGTTTTGACTTGTTCTATTGATTTTTTTAATCCGGTATCAATATCCAAAAATTGACTAGATAACTTTGTCCGAAGCTTTCCCAAATATTTTCTATAGGCAATATCGTATGATTTATCTTCTTTATTTCTAAGTTTCTTAACTTCTTTTTCTTCAGGCATCTGAATACTTTGACGGCATTCTTGAAATACAGTCTCAATTTGAGTTTTGAGGTTTTCATCAGGTAAATCGCGATTTTGAATTAGTCTTTCTTCCAATTCAGTCATCTCGTTAGTAATCTTTTCCCAAAACTCCTCAAATAAATCGTCATATTCCTGACTGATTTCATTTTCATCTATTTGGGGTAAAGCATTTTGCGCTAACTGCAACTGTTGATGAAGTTCACTCAGACTCTTTTCTATGTCTTCAATTTTTTCTCGAGTAAAGCTTCGATCTAATTCGGTTACATTCGATCTTAAATTATCAAGAACGGCTTGAAGCACTTTGCTATTGGCTTCGTCTGGAGAGGAACAATCTGCAATCACACAACTCAAGACAGGCATCTCAACTTTACCGGAATCTATATCCCGTTTCAAGGACTCACAATTCCCTTTATTTTCGCCATTTTTATCTACATTTAGGACAAAAATAGAACGCTTCGGCAAGTCATTTAAGGCTTTCTTTGCTAAATCATATAAATCCGTGTCTGATTGCTTAAAATTGCCTCGATCTTTAGAGGGTTTGTAAATGAATAGGATAAAATCAACTTCTTGACCCAAAGCTTCAATGACTAAACTCTCATCGCCTAAGCGAAAATCCCCTAAACCGGGAACATCAACTAAAGCGATCGCTCCCATTTCATTGTCAGGAAAGGGACAGGAAATTTTAACGTGTTTGACGGCTAAACACTGATGATTGATTAGTTGATCGTCCTGATTATATTTCTGAGAAACATAATTGGAAATCTGAGATTGATCTTGAATGTTTAAAGAGCCTCGTCCTAAAAAGTCTTGATATTTTCTAGCATTGGTATGATAATCTTCTTCGAGGCGATGATAAATATTGATTTTGGTTTGATCTTTGGAAGGTAAGCTCGGAAGTTCAGTTTGAGCAAATTCATCAAAGGAACTAGGACGGGAATTGAGTCCAAGCTTCTCGTAATAGGGAATAATAACTTCTATCAAAAAAGAGTTTTTATCGTGAAATTGTATTTCTGCTAGGATTCCATTCCCTTCTTGATGGCAAATTGTACTCCGAGCAGCTGTGCAAGCTTTCCCGGGAAGTGCTGGAATTACCTCATTTCTAAGTCCACTTAAACTTTGCAAAAGTGTACTTTTGCCTTGCCCCATATGTCCAATGACACCAATATTAAGCGTATTTCGTGAAAATCTTCCTTGAAGCCTGCGAAGTGATTCTAGGCCATCCAAGACCTTTGGCCCAATATTAGTGAAGTTGAGAGTTTTGAGTTTTGACTGGGTAGTAGAATTGTCTGACCAATTTTTAAGTTGCTGTTGACGCCCACGCTCTAGCTCTTGGAGAGAGTTATACAGGGATTTCAATCTAGACTCAATATCTTCAAGCTTGTCAGCCAGGGGTTGGCGTTGAGCAATGATGCTCTGAATTTCTTTTGCTTTGCTCATTTATAAGTCTATCGATAGGGTTTCATTAGGTTTGCATATATTATACCGTTAGTTGCTAATTAATTGCATTTACTGGATATTAAATATAGGTTAAGATCGATTTTTGATCGATTAGATATCAGCACCATAAATTAGGGATATTTATAAAATCATATCAATAAAACTTAGATAGAACTTTTTAAATCCATCCTATCAATCAGTTTTTAACTTGACCAAGAAAATCCACTATAAACTATTAAAGTTTATAATATAATTGACATTTAATGTTTAAAAAAAAATCAATTAATATAGCAGTCTGTTCTGAGTTGTGTGAAATATCTTCTTGTAAAAGGCAATCTTGCAAAAGGCAAGAGGCGCTCTTGGGAAGTCGTTTCAGACATTTTATCAGCTTTTAGATTTCTCAAGTAGCGTAGGGCATACGCGAACTCTAGGTTTTGTATCCTAGTACGCCTCCGGAGATCTAGCCCTCTGGGGTCAGCGTTCATCAAGCTTTTTCATATGTGTTGTGGACGGTGAAACGGTTTGAGTATTGCTCGAGATCGAGATAGTTGGCTTAAAGGTTGGTCGTTGAAAGAGGAAGCCCAAACAGTATGGTTAATTGATTTACTATAGACAAAAATCAAATAAAACGGAGTCTCAAAGATGCCTGGTAAACTTACTCAGCCCTATCAACCCCTGCTTCTCCGCATTTTGCATGGAGTCACAGGGATCTGTGCGATCGCGGCAATTTTGACGGCAGCTTGGACGTATGATACTTATGATGGGCGGTTTGGGCGATTTTTTTTACCGAAGTTAGAAGCGATTGAAGGGATTCATGGCACCTTTGGGCTGTGGACGCTGCTGATTTTTCCCATCTTTGTAGTATACGCTTTTCGTCGGGGTCAAAAACGCCTGATTCAACCCGACTCTCTGCAAAAGCTGAGTGAACCGGGAAAACCGATTTTTGGGTACACCCTACATCGTATTACAAACACGTTGGCAATTTTTGCGCTTACTTTTGCGCTGTTCTCGGGTAAGATGATGAGTGAGAAATGGTTACCCCAAGGAGAACTTAATCATACTTGGTATTATCTTCACCTGATTTCTTGGGTAGTTTTGGTGTTAGCGATCGCATTTCATCTATTAATGGCGGCGAAAGTTGGGGGAACTCCGTTGCTATTGTCTATTATGAATTGGAAGTTCCGCAGTCAGGATAGTCCGAGTTTATGGCGAAAAAATATTTCTGAATGGAAGGCTAATTTTCGTCTTGATGAAGTTTTTCATCCCCAAAATTCCGCTCAGATTTTTCGGGTTTTAGAAGCAATTATTTTGATCACCATTATTTTAGCTTGGGTGATTTCTATAGTCAAAGAATTAGGTTAAATTGCTATTGATGACAAACTAACACATCCCTAGTCATCAAAAATCGATTAATGTTTGCTGACTGTATTGATAGGAAGATAGATTGAACATCTCTACAGAAATCAGGGAAAGGGGATTAATTTACTCAACCCCCTTCCCTATTCTATCTTGCCTTTTAATTGTTCCTTAGAAAGAGATGGGTAGCATTCTTCTTTCAATTTCAGACAAGAATTAGGACTGTTCAGAAATCACTAAACTTGAAGATGAACTGCGTCCAAATTCTTCAGGGGCTTGTTGTAAATAGGCTTTTGCACCAGGCCAGATAAACTCTCCAGGCGTTACAGAACGGACTAAATAATGCAGTTGATAAACCCCGGCTTCTAGAGAGTCTGCATAGGCGAAAATTCGGTCTCGGTAAATGGTTTGATAGTTAATATTCCAGCTATCGGTTTGGGCTTGTAAGGCGGAATTACTGGTATTAAAACGGTTATCAATGGCTTCAAAACCTGCCGGAAGTGGGTCAGTAATCATCACATTATTAACGGGATGGTCAGTGATAATTTCTAAGCCAATATCAAACACTTGTCCGGGTTGAACTTCTAGGGGTTCTTCCTCGGCTGTTAATCCCATTTTTTTCAACACTTCACTGTCATTAACTCGTTGAATTTTACGTTCAACTCTTAACCCATTTAACCGTCCGGGTTGATTTCCTTCGAGACGATATTCGTAGGAAATCCAATAATTCAGTTTTCCGTTTCCAGAGGTTTGAATCATTAAATTATTCTTGCCCGGAGGAAGTTCTGACATCGGAATATTGAGCGTGAAACTGGAGTTTTTAAAGCCATTAAATTGAGTTGAACCTAAGTCTTTCGCGCCTAATTTAACTTGAACCTGGAAGTTTTCGGGAGTGGGTTCTAGGGCTGCATATTCAGCTAACGCAGTGAGGGCTTCGGCGTTATTGTAAGTGCTTCCCCAAGTTCCCTCCCGACGAAGATTGAGTAAACTTTGGACGAGTTTATCTATCGTTTCGGGTTGGCTATTTTGACTCACCAATAAACGCAACGCTTGCGACTGGGCGGTTATCTCTGAACTCATCCAACCGTATTGTTTGGGAATATTAACCGTAGCGGTTCGTCCGGTTTGATAAACGATTTCTTGCAGTTTATTCACAAGTTCGTTAAATTCAGAATTCCATTCGGGGAAATTCGATAAATAACGGGCGAGTTTGATTTGAGTTACGGTATCAAATTCATCGCGTAAGCCATAAATATCGGACATGAAATCATTGCGTTTTTCTCCCAATTGTGCTAACGCCATGAGAATATTTAACCGAACCCGACTCTTACACAGTAAATCATCGCCACAGAATTCATTTTTTTCAGGGTTTGCTAAGGCTTGTTTGAGGTAATATTCGAGTTGATTGAGTTTATTTTCATCAACCTTAAATCCCGCTTGGGAGGCTTTTGCTAAGGCTTCTGCGGCGTAGGCAGACAAGAGAGGATTAGAAGTTTTTTGTTCAGGATAAACAGCTAGTCCTCCGTCATTTTGTTGCAGTTGGAAGATTTGTTCAAGGGATTTTTGGGCTTGGGCGTTGAGGTTTAACTCGCTGAAATTTTGACCATATTTTTGACTTAGTTGTTGTAAGTTGGATGCAATTAACAACTGACTCGCCGCAGGTTCAAGGAAGGGTAAATCGGTTTGGTTGAAGATTTGTTTTGCGGGGGCGGTTATTTGGGGAATTAAGGTACTGGCGAGGGAAATATATAAACCGCCTGTATCTCTGACTGTATCCCGACTAACATTAATCGGAATATTCAGAGAATTAGTTGTGGTTCCGCTTTCAATCACTTGTTCAGTGACTAACACAGGTTTGACTTCTAAGGGAACTTCAAAGCCATCAGTTTTCCCATCAAAAGCGGTTTTAAACTTCACTTGAGAGGTGCCAACATCTTGAACTAATACCGGGAAATAGTAAGCTTGGGTTCCCGCTTGCAGGGGACGTTTTATGCTTTGGGTGTTGGCGTTTCCAGGAGAAAGTTTAACGCCGCCTGCGACATCGGCTTTGATGTCAATCATTCCTTTATTTCCAGTATTATTCGTAACGGAAACTCCGGCTAAAATTTTATCGCCTGGACGGGCAAATTGCGGTAAAATCGGGTTAGAAAGCAGAGATTGTGTGCTAATAAATGTGGTTTCACCTGAACCAAATTTAAAGTTTCCATCGGTTGCAACCACCATAACTCGCCAGGTGGTTAAATCATCGGGAAGTTTAAAGGTAACGTTGGCTTTTCCGCTATTATCGGTGACAATTGAACCTTGATAATAGGCTAAAGCTTGAAAGTTTTTGCGGATACGAGTATTTCCAATTCCCGCAGAAAAACCGCCCCCATATCCCCAACCTTTAGCTAATTGGGTTGTCATACTTTCTAGGGCGACTTCGGGACGATTATCACTAAAACGAGTTGAAATGGGTTGTTCAGCGTAGACGGTTTCGAGTAAATTTGGGGGACGATAACCTGTGAGTTGTAATATCGCTTCATTAACCACCATAACGGTAAATTGTCCGCGTTGGGGTTGGTTATTGGCATCAGTTAATTGTAGTTGTAGCGTTTGTTCTGAACCCGGTTCAACTTCTGATTTTGTAGGGGTAATTGTCACGTTTAGCGTTTTTTCAGCTAAGTCGGTTTTAAAAGGAACAAACCCAATTTGAGATAAATTTTCCACGCTTCCCGGTTCGACTTCTGACAGGGGTTCACCTTGACGAACTAACACCGCTTCTACTGCTGCATTCGGTAACATTTCTGAAGTAACCGTAAATTGAATTTGTGGGGCGCCACCTGTTACGGTTGTTAGGCTTTCATACAAGGGTTTATCCCGAACCACTGCAAAATATAACTCTCCTTCGGGGTAGGGAGATTTAATTAAAGCGGTGGCGGTTTCTCCGGGTTTGTAGGTGTCTTTATCGAGTTCAATTTGCAGGCGGTTGTCGTTATTTTCACCCCAAAATACAGGAGAATCACCTGTCGCCCAAATTTGTAAATCTGTGGCTGTTACTTCACTAGAATTATTGGAAAAATTCGCCCGAATTCGATAGGAACCCGACTCAGGAGGGGTTAAAGAAACCGTTTTTGGAGTCTTATTTGATTTGACTTCGGTTGTCGCAACGGTTTTGTATTCGACTTGATTTTTCTCCGTTTGTCCCCCGGCAACCACTCGGGTAACGTTGCTATAATTCATTTTCTGCAATTCCAAACGCACCCCAATATTAGATAGGGCTTTTCCGTTGGGGTCAGTAACAACAACTTCTATCGGAAATGCTTTATTGACTTCGGCGACAAAGGGGGTTTTTAACCCAATTAAACGGTTACTCGGTAAAGCCGTAAGACTTTGAGAATCAGAAACCGCTAGGTTAGTGACATCGGAGACTTGTACATCAACCCGATACTCGACAGGATAGGGTAAATCTTTGTCAATTTTAACGGTTTGGGTGCCTTTTCCGCCTTGGTCAAGAACTTTGCTTTTTTGCAACACATCACTTGACAAAGTAGGTTTTTCTTCCGGCCAAAACCATTGTCGCCCAAAGTTATATTGTTCCCAACCTTTGGGGGTAAATTCTGTTGCGGTACGAGTCACATAATATTCCGCTTTCCCACCTACAACGGGGGAACCAAATAGATAGTTACTTTCGGTATTAGCGGTGAGGGTTTCGCCTTGAATGGCGGTTTCTTTATCGAGGTTTAACTCTACTTTGAAGTTGGGCGGTTTAAATTCTGCGACTCGTAAATCTCCATAAATTTCAACTTCATTTTCGGCTTTTGCACTCAGGCTATAATCCCCTAACGCTTGGTCTTCATCTAGGGTAAATTCGAGGGAAAATGTACCAAATTCATTGGTTGGGTAACTTCCGAGGGTTTTCTCTTTGCCGTCGGAGGTTCTGAGGGTAACAGTATAGTTGACGTTTTTATCTTGTTTTAATTCGCCATTTTGCAGATAATAAGCAACACCTGTTAACGCGACTTTTTCTCCCGGTTGATAGAGTTGACGGTCAGAAAAGATCACACCTCTAGACAGGGGTTTATTATTTTCCCAGTCGCTATTAATTCCATAGCCATACACTCCACTATAGGAATAGGTTCGGGTAAATGCCCAGTCGTCTGCTTCTTTGGCAATCACTAATAATTCTGGGGCTTCTGTAAAGCGATTTCCCTGCATACATTGTTGCAAGTCTTCAGCATTTAACACCCATATTCCGCTTTCGTTGGTGTTTCCAGTCGCACAGGGTTTCGGAGTTGAAAAGGTTTCGGCTTCGAGTTGAGAGGGATAGATTTCAACGCTAGCATTATTAACCGGGGAACCGTCTTCTAAATGATTAACTTTGATAATTCCCGACTCTGGAAACCATTGGGAAAAAACGCCTAAATTCGTGAGTTGAACAAACCCATAAAATTCGGGTTCATTCCAGCGTCGTCTTCCTTCTTCTTGATAACGAGTGGTTCTCGCTTTAACTCCGTAAGCCAACATTCCCGTCTCTTTTCCGAGTTTTCTTCGTAAATTAATCGAGGTTTCTTGGGTTTCGTTTTTGGGGTTTTTCACGGAGAAAGAAGTCCAGTTGTTTTCCCCAGGTAGAAGGTTCTTTTTGTTTTCTCTCGGATAAGCAACATCGGTATAGACTAAATCCGTCGGTTCAACAATTTTATAGGCAGCAGTGTATCGAGACTGCGGTAAGTTTGTTGTGGCAATATTTAGCTGTAAGTTCTGGGTTGAAGGGAAAATATTTAACCCGGTTGGCGCCCAAAGGTCAGCCGCAACATCTCCGGTTTGATAGGAGATGGTAACAGGTTTTTCTAAGGTTTGACCAAATTGATCTTTGAGATCTTTTCCAATGGTAATGGTATAGTTGGTTTGCGGTTCTAATGCCCAAGGATTAAGGTTAATAATATCGCTATTTCCATAGGTTTGAACGAGGGGAGGCGCGTCTTGGGGCGGTGGGGGGTTAATTGTAATATTTTCTCGGGCTGATTCTTCTAAAATTTGATTGTTAAATTTGAGTTGAGGGCTACCATTTTCAAACCGTCCATAGGTTCCTCCCTGACTCGGTTGACCATAGGCTTGTAGAGTTTCAAATTGTAGGGAATCAAAGGTTTTAATTTGAGAAGAAAGGAGAAATTGACTGTCTAAATTTCCCCGCTTGGGATGCAGTCCGGGTAAGATTTGTAGGGTGTATTTTGTACTTTTTTGTAGACTTTCGGTGGGCGTTATGGTATACTGCCAGATATGGTTAGATGGGTCGAACTGTGTCTGAGGCGGTAAAGACTCCGAATTGAACTGATTTTTCGTGAGTTCTGCCTTGAGGGGAACGGCTTGATTGGAGGCTTCGGAAACTAATTTTGTATGTTGCGTTAACGAGTCTAAATCCAATTCGACGTTAGAGTTAAACGTTAGATTAGGAGTCAAACCAAGGGGATTGTCTGCTGAACCCGGATTTTCTTCGGTTCCGGGAAGGTTCGTTAGCTGTATCGACTCAGTGTTGAACGTCCAGGCTAAATCTTGGTCTAAGCGATGATTTTCTAAGTCAGATAAGCCCTGTTTGAGTTGAACTTGAATGCGTGTAGCTAAGGGTAAGGCTCGGTCAGCTTGAAAGCCCACCATTCGCGGCGTTAAAAAGCGAAATTGTCCGGGAAGTTGCGGGGTAATTTCAAACTGATTTAAAAGTTGACGCTGCTCAGGGGAATCCAAACGCTCAACCGGAATTAACGGGTGTTTAAAAATAATCTGAATTTGACTGAGAGATGTCACTTCTCCGGTTGGAGTAATTTTTTCTATCCAGTCGGGAAGTTGAGGAACAGCGAGGGCTGAAACAGTCGGTAACGGTTCTTCTGTGGGTGTCATGCTAAAAATTCGACAGCCAGCCAGCGTCGCTATAAACAAAAATATTAATATTAACCGCTTCCAGGTTTGGCGGTATTGGCGTTGAATTCCCATAGCGTTTTTCAGAATAGCTCACCCCCTTGATAACAGATGAAAGCCCCGACATTCCGGAAATCTCTACATTTTTTAATGAATAGCGGGTTTCGGGTGTTTGCTGAGTTGTGCAGCTTCAGCCGGAGTCATTTTTTCATAGCGTTCAAAAGGTTGATGTATCCAGGGAGAATCGGCTAAATATTCGACATAAAAATCTGGAACCACCACCGAACAAGCTTTGTACCATAATACAGCCGTTTTGATTTCCTCAAGATCAGCCGCATAGTGATTTTTCAGCCACAACAGACAGTCTTGTAAACTAATCCCCGAATCGACTAAATCATCGACTAACAAAACACGACTTCCAAGCGTTTCTGTGGTCATGGTCAGATGATTCGCTATTTTGATTTTACCTCGGACTCGACCTTCCGAACCGCTATAGGAAGAACAGGATAAAATTGCTAACGGCGTATCATAAATCCGCGAGAGTAAATCACCAATTCGCAGTCCTCCCCTGGCTAAACAAACAATTTGATTAAATTGCCAACCGGAGTGATAGATTTTCGCGGCTAAAGATTCTATTGCCTGGTGATAATCTAACCAAGAAACGTATAAATCGCTCATGGGGTTTGCTTGCCGTTATCAACAATTAAAAGAGGGTTGCTTATTCTAATAGTTTACCGCTTCTTGATAAAAATGGCGGAAAAAAATTGGAGAAAGGGTTGACAAAGGGAGAAAAAAATTTTATGCTTCAGATAAGCTATAGTTGGGGAATGTTGTGTCCTGTAACGTCACATCGGTTAAATCAGCCCCTTTGAGATTGGCTTCGGTTAGATTTGTATTGCTGAGATTGGCACCCGTTAAGTTCGCCCCTTCTAACGTTGCACCGATGAGTTGAGCGTTACTTAAATCACTATCTCGTAAATCAGCATGGGTCAGATTTGCATGAGTCAATTGGGCGTAAGAGAGGTTAGCCCCGACTAACTTAGCTTGCTGTAAATTCGCCCCGTTGAGAACCGCTTGAGACAGGTTAGCCAACAATAACTTAGCACCCTCAAGATTAGCGTGGGTTAGATTAATTTGGGCTAAATTTGCATCCATCAAATTCGCCTCCCGTAGACAAACTCCCGTTAAATCAACGCCAACTAAATCAATCCCCCGAAAGTTCCGCTTTCCCTGACGATAACAACGTAGCATTTCCCCCACCTCTGTTAAGCCAATTTCTCGCAGGGTTGGTTGTCGTTGGGTAAAGCTAAATGTATTCCCAGATTGAATCACTCGCGCCATTTCATTATACATCGGATAAGCACCAATTCCTGTTAATCTCACCCAACCTCTAGAGCGAGTTAAGGCGATAAAAAGCTGCTGACGAAAACGGAGGTTTGCTTCATCTTTGGCAAGATAATCAAAACCCACTAAATACACCATATCGGCTTCTTGTCCTTTCGCCCGATGAATGCGAGAAATCGTAATTCCCCCTTCACACCAAAATTGATTAGGGTTTGGTTTATGAGAACTAATAATATTACAATCAACTGTCCCTGGAATATAAATATCTAATCCTTGACTGATTAAAAAATTTGCAACATAAGTTTCCAAGGCTATCGCCTCAAAATCATCTCCTAATATAATGACTAATATTTCCCGACTCGGACGCAAGCCATCTATCCTTAAATTGTGATAAAGCTGTTGAGTAAGGGCGGTTAATTCATTGTTGCGGGAATTATAAGCTTCAAATTCAATTAAAGAATGTTGCCAAAACTGGGAAACAGGATGAGGTGAAAATTCCGAAGAATAAGAAAGAGTCATTTTTCGACCTGGAGAATAAACAGTATTTTCAATATCAACCTGGAAACCGATAGCTTCCCAGTCTTCTATTCTCGTCATTTTTGTTAATAATCCCGCCGGACGAAGTAACCCAAAGCTTATCCCATAAGCCGCTATTAAAATTGGGGTGGGAAGGCGATAAGAACGAGATAAAACCTCTGTTTTTTGGATAGAGTCAGAATATAGACCTGTTAATAGATGTCCCCAGCTATCCCCAAACAATTCGCTGGGGTTTGGACTTTTCAGCGTTTCTAAACTTTGCATCTCATCTTCCGCCCAAATTAACCGACGTTGCAGTATTTTTGGGGTTTGATTTCCTTGTAAACCCACCGGACATAAAGCTTGATACGCCATCCAATAAAAGGGCTGTTTTCCTTCAAATTTTAATTCATCTTCGACCAGTAAATCTTGACCTTCATCTATTAAAATCGCATCAAACAGTTGGGGAATAACAGATTTTTGCAGTAAATCATAACAAGCTTCGGCTAATGCTTCGTGAGGTTGAGAAGAACTTGTTTGACGAACACTTAAACTCCAAATTCCTGCGGCTTGACAAATCGTATTATAAAGTCCGGGTTGTTCTTTGGAACCCCAAGCATGAAGCACCCGCAATTTTTGATTGTGAGAATCATAACGAACTTGATGACAACTAAACCGTCGCAACCATTGATCTAACTGTTGGATAATGGGTTCATATAAACTGCGACTAAAAAAGACTAACGCAATATCCCAGTCGGGATATTTAAGGTGCATTTGGGCGGCTTTTTGACAGAGTAATACCGTTTTTCCTGAACCTGCAATGCCGCGAATTCGTTGTAAACCGGGAGGGATTTGTTTAGCAATGCGTTCTTGGTTTAAATCTAGTTTTGAAATATATTCTCGAACTTTTGCTAAGATTTCCCCTCGTTTGTTTTGATTTTCTTTAAAAAAGAATTTCCGCGTCGGAGGACGAAATAAAGGCGTTCCTGCAATAACGGCTTGTAATAACTCCCATTGCTGAGGGGAGAGGTTTTTCCCTGGAACCAAGGAAGGGGTTTGAGTAATAAAGTCTAAAATAGAAGATGAATTTACAAGATCATCTTTAAATAAAATTGGCGGAGAACTGGGTAATTTTTCCAAGCCCCGTTGTTGCCAACTGTGTGATAAAATAAAGGGTAAAGCTACTATTGCCCGTCCGCAAACTTGATGTTTTAATTGGCTTTCAATCTGACAATATTGGAGTAAAGCATACAGTTGATTTTCTGCTTGTTGGTAAGGGGTGATGCGAGTGGTGTAAAACTGTTGCAATTCCCAGACATGGCCGGAAATTCCCACAATTTGCTCAAGCGTGATAGACTTAACTTCGATGACAATTAAACCGAACTCAGCATCTACAATTAAAATGTCAGGTTCCTTGCGAAAGGCGCCCGTCTTGGAAAAAATCGGATAGCGCCAATAAGCGATACAATGACGTTGAGCAAAGGTGTGACAAACGGTTTCCCAAACTTGTCGTTCACCAAGTTCACCACTTTGACTGAAAACTTCAGTGGTAATGAACTTTTGAGTCAGTTTGTGGGTTCGCTCTCGTGTCATTCGGGAATTTAATCTGTTTACACGGGTTGAAAAATGAGAATCTGGGTACAAGAGAAGTTAGGATGGAGCTAGCTAAAGGTTAAACCCGACTTGTGAAAATCCTCAATAGCGTTTCATGGTTCTTTACCGCATTCCCCTATTCCTACTCACCTGCTTGAGTTGCTCGGGTTTCCTCTCCAGTCCGAGTCAAAGCGCTATCTCTGCAAATTCTACAGCAGTGCGACATCCTTCCCCCTCTGTAGAATACCTTGCCCAAGATAATTCTACCTCTGAAAAACCGAAGTTTGAATTTCCCGCTAAACTACCGATGGGATTAATTTTACTCGGTGTTGGGTCAATTATTGTGACAGGGGGAGCCGTTTTTATTATTGTTAAGTTAATTGGTCACAACCCTCAACCCGAAGCGGAAGAAGAACTCCCCCCAGATGCGACAGTTGAGGAATCTTCCTCCTTTTTAACGCAGTCGGAAAATGCGTTTATTCCTGGGAGTTCCCAGTCTCCGTTTCGCCCCGAAGACGCATTAGAAGACCGACCCCTTTTAGAACTTCCCTCAAAATCATCTCCTTCCCGTGTAAATGAACCAGGGGGGAATAATGGTTATGTAGATACCCCTCGCCCCCAAAATAAACCGCTAGAAAAACCTCCCCAAGTTCACTCGGCTGAGACGTTTTTAATCACAGATAAGCCCCGCTTACCTCAACTTGACCGAGTAGAACAATTGATATTAGAATTAAAGAATCATGATCCGACTAAACGCAGTCAAACGATTTGGGAATTGGGTCAAAAAGGCGATTCTCGAGGGATTCAACCGTTAGTGGATTTACTCTATAGTTCTGATTCTAAACAACGAAGTTTGATTTTAGCCGCCCTTTCAGAAATTGGCACTCGCACCCTCAAACCCATGAGTCGGGCGTTAACGCTTTCATTACAAGATGAAAATGCAGAAGTCAGAAAAAATGCAATTCGAGATTTAACCCGTATTTATGACTTAATTGTTCAGATGAATCAGTTGTTACAACGGGCGGCGGATGACCCCGATATCGAGGTACGAGAAACGGCGAGATGGGCGGCGGATAAATTCAGTCGGATGCGGCCATTACCGACAATTAATGATGAACCGCCTCGGTAAAGAGTTGAGACTAAAAAATAGAGTTATTCTAAAAAAATGAGTGGTAAGTTTATGAAATTATTATTAATGTCTACTCCGGTTGGGCCGTTAGGTTCTGGGACAGGTGGCGGTGTGGAATTAACGCTGTTGAATTTGGCGAAGGTGTTACAACAAAAAGGTCATCAAATTACCGTTGTCGCCCCAGAGGGTTCGGTGTTGGAGTCAATTGATTTGGTCGAAATTCCCGGAAATTTGCAAATCATGGCGCAATCTCAAGATAGAGAGACTCCGATTATTTTACCCTCCGATTCGGTATTGGGCAATATGTGGGATTATGCCCGTCAAGTGCAGAATAATTATGATGTGATTGTTAATTTTGCCTATGATTGGTTGCCGTTATATTTAACACCTTTTTTCTCGGTTAAAATTGCTCATTTGATCAGTATGGGTTCCCTTTCAGATGCCCTCGATCAAATCATCAAACAAATGCTTGAACAGTTTCCCAAAACTATTGTTTTTTTTACTCAAACTCAAGCTGAAACCTTTAATTTCCAGTGTAAAAATTATATCTGTTTAAGTAGCGGGATAGACATTGAACAATATCAATTTTGTGCTGAACCGAAAAATCAGTTAGCTTGGTTAGGTCGAATTGCCCCAGAAAAAGCGTTGGAAGATGCCGTTTTAGCTGCAAAAATTACAGGAATTCCCTTGAAAATTATGGGAAAAATGCAGGATGAATCCTATTGGGAAAAAATCCAGCAAGACTACCCCGATGCGCCGATAGAATACTTGGGATTTCTATCAACCCATGAGTTACAAAAACACCTGCGAGACTGTCGCGCTTTATTAATGACTCCTCGGTGGGTAGAAGCCTTTGGAAATGTGGCAATTGAAGCTTTAGCCTGTGGGGTTCCCGTCATTGCTTATCGTCGGGGTGGGCCTGCGGAAATCGTCCGGGATGGGGAAACAGGCTGGTTAGTAGAACCCGATAGCGTTGACGGGTTGGTGAATGGGATTCAAAAGCTTGACAAAATAGACCGTTTGTGCTGTCGAAAACAAGCTGAATCTGAATATTCCCTAGAAGCCTGGGGCGATCGCGTGGAAAAATGGCTCTTAGAGATGATGCAAAGTTGATAGAAATTATTCAAAATTGAGGTTAAACTAGCAACTGTATTCCGAGAAATTCTCAGATCCGATCATTCTCCTTCCCATAATATTATGACTTTGAGAAACTCGCCGAGATCAAATCAACCTATTTATATTGTTTTTATTTACTGTTTATTCGGGAGTTTATGGATTCTATTTTCAGATTGGATTTTAGAAAGATTATTTTGGAATAACAGTCAACTGATTACCCAATTTCAAACCCTAAAAGGATGGCTCTTTGTATTCTTAACCAGTGTATTGCTTTATGAATTAATTCGTCGCAGTCAGCAATCACTCACTGAAAGCAATAGTTTACTCCATGCCATTGTTGAAGGGAGTAGTGATGCGATTTTTGTCAAAGATACTCAAGGACGATACCTGATGCTTAATAGCGTATCGGCTGAGATTTTAGGGTATTCACCCAATGCAATTATTGGTCGTGATGATCGGGACTTTCTTCCGCCTAATAATGCTCGTGAAATTCAAGAAACAGATCGGGAAATTCTCAGAAAAGGTTTATCTAAAAGTTTAGAAGAACAGGTGATTACAGGTGGAAAAACCAGCATTTATTGGTCAAGTAAATATGTTTGGCGCAGTCCAGAAGGTGAGATTAAAGGATTAATTGCCATTGCCCGAGATATCACCGAACAGAAGCAATTAATGCAGCGACAAGAACAACTCGTTGAGCAACTTCAGCAACAAACTAATGATCTCCGAGCCTTAAGCACTATTACAGAAAATGGAATTAGTACCCTCGATCTCCAGGATCTTTTACAAATTTTACTCCATCGGATTGTATCCGTGAATTCTGCTGATGCTGCGGTGCTGTTGCTCTACGAAAATAATCGACTTCAACCCCGTTCAAGTGTGGGTGTTCCTGAATCTCATCTGGCTGAATATACTTGTAAAATTGGTCAAGGGTTTTCGGGTTTGGTGGCGGCGAGCCGTGAACCGATATATATTCAAGATACCCAAAATGATCCTCGCTTTTCTAGTTTTTATGCTCACCAAAGACAAATGCGGACATTGTTGGGTGTTCCTTTCCGGCGAAATGGTCGATTAGTCGGTGTTCTTCAGTTAGAATGGCAACAACTTCGGACTTGTGATCAACGTGAAATTCACTGGTTAGAAATCGTTGCTGAACGGTGTGTGATGGCAATTCTCAACGCCCAATTATTTGAGCAAACTAAACACCTACAAGAACGGCTTCAGTTACAAATTGAGCGGATGCCCATTGCTTGTATTTTACATGATCATCAATTTAATATCACCGATTGGAATCCGGCGGCTGAAAAAATTTTTGGGTTTAGCAAAGCTGAAGTCTTAGGAAATCATCCAACTGAATTAATTATTCCGCCTTCAATTCAACTTCATTTTCAGCAAATTTTACGTCGAATTGTCGAAGGAGATATGACGGCTCACAGTCTCCAGGAAAATCTCACTAAAGATGGACGTTTTATCCTGTGTGAATGGCATAATACGCCATTTAGATCAGAAGATGGAAAGTTTATGGGGTTGCTTTCGATGGTGCAAGATGTCACCGAGCGAGAACGTTCGCGGGATAAATTATGGCGTGTCGCTTACTATGATAGTTTAACCAATCTACCCAATCAAAAACTTTTAATTGAGCGAATTTCTTTTCTTTTAGAGATGCAAAATTCAGACTCTAAAAGTTATTTTTCTCTGATTTATCTAGATATCAACCGCTTTCAAATTATTAAATATACCTTGGGACACAAAACGGCTGAACGACTGTTGATTGAGGTAGCGCATCGGTTAGAATCTTGCCTAGAACCTCCGGCAATGTTGGCGCGGGTTGATACAGATGAATTTGCTATTCTGTTAGAAGAAACATCTGATGTGAATGTCGCAAAACGCTTTGCTGAACGGATTCGACGACAGATTATCAGAACTCCTTTTTATCTAAATGGAGCCGAAATTTTTACCTCAATGAGTGTGGGATTGGTGATGAGTTCAATTGCCAATGCTGAACCGGAAGAGTTGCTGAGATCGGCTGATGCGGCGATGCACCGTGCTAAAATTAATCGTTTAAATGAATGTGAAGTTTTTGATGCGGCGATGCAAGCAGAAGCAACTCGACGCTTGAAGCTGGATACTGATTTATTAGGAATTACGAAGCATCATCAATTGTTGGTTTATTATCAACCGATTGTTTCTTTCAAAGATAACAAACTCAGGGGTTTTGAAGCTTTGATTCGTTGGCAACATCCACAACTGGGTCTGATTTCTCCGATAGAGTTTATCCCCATTGCCGAAGAAAATGGAGCGATTCATGGGATAGGATTATGGATACTACGTCAGGCTTGTTATCAGGTGAAATATTGGCAACAAAAATTTCCTCAACTCGAAGCTTTGAATATTAGTGTTAATTTGTCACCTGTACAACTCAAACATCCTCAATTAATCGAAGAAATCGAGTTAACATTAGAAGAAACACGCTTGTCGCCCACTCATCTAAAACTTGAAATTACCGAGAATATTTTTCTAGAAGAAGATCGAGAGATCGCCTATACCCTCAATCATATTAAATCTTTGGGCATTCAGATCTGTATTGATGACTTTGGGATGGGATATTCATCTCTGAGTTATCTCCATACCTATCCCATTGATGTTTTAAAAATAGATCGTTCTTTTGTGACGAACCTGATTAGTGAAGCGAAAACTCAGGAAATAGTTCGTTCAGTGATTATTTTAGCAAAAACTTTAAACATGGATATTATTGCAGAAGGCATAGAAACGGTTGAACAATTTGAATATCTGAAAAATTTGGGCTGTCAATGTGGACAAGGTTATCTATTTGCTAAACCCCTTGGTAGCAGCGCCGCCGAAGCATTTATTACCAACACTCACTCCTCCTAATGAGGTAAGGAAAGCTGCACCATTTTTTCATCTTTCTACCATTCGGGCGATTGCAGGAGCTGCTGAGTTTTATATGCTGACAACAACATTGATTGAGTAGAGTGAAATGGAAAAGATAATTGATAGCAATCGCTCTCAGCAGCCATCCGAAAATACAGCAGGTGATACCGAACGTTGGGCTTCACTGGTGGGCGGTAGCGCCCTTGTGCTGATGGGCTTAAAACAGCGATCGCTTCGGGGTATACTCATGTCCTTAGTTGGGGGCGGTTTGGTCTTCCAAGGGGCAAAAAATCAAAGCACCGTCAAGCAAGTGCAGCAGAAACTCGATGAGGCGACAGAAGCGAATAAAGACCAGCGCATCAGTGTTGAGAAAACCGTGATCATCGATAAACCTGCCGAAGAACTTTACAACTATTGGCGCAATTTTGAGAATTTACCCACCTTTACTGATTACCTTCAGTCCGTTACCGTTTACGACGAACAACGCTCTCACTGGGTTGCTAAAACCCCTGTTATCGATACTCCTATCGAATGGGATGCCCTCGTTGTCAATGATTGCCTGAACGAGTTGATTGCTTGGACTTCCGTTGAGGGTGCTGATATCGATCATTCCGGGTTTGTGCGGTTTCGTCCGGCAACAGGCGGCCGGGGAACAGAGGTAAAAGTTGTGATGGAATACAACCCCCCTGGCGGTGCGATGACAGCCAATATTGCCAAGTTATTTGGTGCTGAACCCGAACAACAATTAGGTCAGATGTTAAGTCGTTTCAAGCAGTTGATGGAAGCTGGAGAAATTGCCACCACAGAAGGGCAACCCCAAGGTTCGTAATCTTTGAAATCGCCTAATTTTGCGATCTAGGATATCTGTTCTCTGGGATGATTTTTGTGATTTCATCTCAGTTTGATTTTAGACACCCCCACACAAAACGATGATTTAGAGTTACGGAGAAAAGAGATTATGAAAGCAGTTTGTTGGCACGGCACCCACGATGTTCGGGTTGATACGGTTCCCGATCCTAGTATTTTGAATCCCAGTGATGCCATTATTAAAATCACCTCAACAGCCATTTGTGGTTCAGATTTGCACCTTTATAATGGCTATATTCCCACGATGAAATCGGGAGATATTTTAGGCCATGAATTTATGGGAGAAGTGGTTGAAGTAGGCCCTAATGTGAAAAAGCTGAAAATTGGCGATCGCGTGGTTGTGCCTTTTACCATTTCTTGTGGAGGCTGCTTCTTTTGTAAGCGGGATCTATGGTCACTCTGCGATAATACAAACCCGAATAGTTGGATGGTTGAGAAGATGTACGGCCATTCACCTTCTGGTATCTATGGTTATTCTCATCTGTTGGGAGGTTACGCAGGCGGACAAGCGGAATATGCCCGTGTACCGTTTGCCGATGTTGGGCCGATGAAAGTTCCCGATGGTTTGAGCGATGAACAAGTTCTGTTTTTAACCGATATTTTTCCTACAGGTTATATGGCAGCAGAAAACTGCGATATTGAACCGGGCGATACTGTGGCGGTTTGGGGATGCGGCCCGGTCGGACAGTTTTCCATTCGCAGCGCCTTAATGTTGGGGGCCGAACGGGTGATCGCGATTGACTGTGTACCGGAACGTTTACAATTGGCACAAGAGGGTGGCGCTGAGATTATCAACTTTGAAGAGGTTGATGCCGGAGAAGCCTTGAAGGAAATGACAGGCGGACGGGGGCCAGATCGCTGTATTGAAGCAGTGGGTTTAGAGGCGCATGGTGTCGATGCAATGGGGCTGGTGGATAAGGTGAAACAGGCGGTTCGTCTGGAAACTGGACGCCCCCATGCACTGCGACAGGCGATCGTTGCTTGTCGGAAGGGGGGAACGGTTTCTATTCCGGGTGTTTATGGCGGTTTTGTTGACAGTATGCCGATGGGAGCAGTTGTTAATAAAGCGTTAACGCTGAAGTCCGGACAAACTCATGTTCATCGTTATCTACATCCCCTGATGGAGCGTATTCAAAACGGCGAAATTGATCCTTCTTTTATCATTACCCACCGCCTCAATTTAGAAGATGCTCCTCACGCCTACAAGATTTTTAAGGATAAGAAAGACAACTGTATTAAAGTTGTTCTTAAGCCTTAGTTGAAAGGGCTAGAACCCCAAAAATGTCCGCACCCCCAAATGTTCTAGGAGAAAATCGATTGATGGGAGATGGCGAAGATTCTTCAGTTGAGGATGATCATAGCTGTTTTCAGTTCTGTGAGGTACAACACCGATTGGGTAGAAACCCGGTTTCTAGCAGAAACCGGGTTTCTGGTTCGTACCTCATACGAGCGCACACCGCTATAATAGCTGTTTCCCCTCGCAAACCAACGCCGAAGCATTGACAGGGAACGGAAATATCTGATGGCGATCGCTTTTTGTTTGACACCACAATAAACAGAGATCAAGAAATACATTTTAAAAAAATAAGCGACACCTGTACAGATGTCGCCTAAAATTAATTCAGAATGATCAATTAACGATGGGTTGTAACAGCGTACTCCGACAGATCTTCCGGTTGACGTTCAGCAGGAGAAACTTTAACCTTTCCTTGCTCATCCATGTCAACGATCGCATGATGTCCTTCTGTTAAGATACCCGATAACATCGCTTCAGCTAAGGCATCTTCTAACAGACTCATCACCGCCCGGCGCATCGGTCTGGCACCGTAGCTGGGATCATAACCCACTTGGATCAGATGTTCTTTAAATTTCTCAGTGACTTCAATCGTCATGCCTTTTTCACGCAAACGGTTGAAGACTTCCCGCAGCATAATATCGGCAATTTGACGAATTTCTTCCCGTTGTAATTGACGGAAAACAATAATTTCATCCAAACGATTGAGAAATTCAGGACGGAAATATTGCTTCAATTCTTCATTCACCAAGTTCCGAATGCGAGTATACTGCAAATCTTCTCCGGGAGCGCCAAATTCAAAACCAATTCCGCCGCCACCTTTTTCAATGACTTTTGACCCAATATTAGAGGTCATAATAATCAAGGTATTCTTGAAGCTTACGGTGCGTCCTTTGGCATCCGTTAACCGTCCGTCTTCGAGAATTTGCAGCAACATATTAAACACATCGGGGTGTGCTTTTTCAATCTCGTCAAACAACACCACCGTGTAAGGACGACGCCGCACTGCTTCGGTTAATTGTCCGCCTTCATCAAAACCCACATATCCAGGCGGTGAACCAATTAACTTCGACACCGTATGACGTTCCATATATTCGGACATATCTAAGCGAATCATCGCTTCTTCTGAACCGAAGAAATAGCCAGCCAAGGCTTTAGTTAACTCAGTTTTACCCACTCCAGTCGGCCCTGAGAAGACGAAACTGGCAATCGGACGGTTAGGGTTCTTCAAGCCCACTCGCGCCCGTCGAATCGCCCGTGAAACCGCGCTAACGGCTTCATCTTGACCAATCAGGCGCTGATGGAGAGTCTCTTCCATGTTTAACAGTTTTTGAGACTCAGACTCGGTGAGTTTGCTAACGGGAATACTCGTCCAAGCGGCTAATATTTCAGCAATATCTTCTTCGTCAACAATCAGTTGGCGATCAGGTTTGCTACTGTCTTTTTGTTTAACAATCGCTTCGATTTGATCTTTGAGTTCGATTTCGCGATCGCGTAATTTTCCGGCTTTCTCAAAGTCCTGAGCTTTCACCGCATCTTCTTTTTGACCGATAATATTAGACAATTCCCGCTTGAGTTCTTGAGTTTCAGGCGAGGGTTTAGAGTTCATCACCCGCACACGAGAACCCGCTTCGTCAATTAAATCAATGGCTTTATCGGGTAAGAAGCGATCGCTAATGTAACGATGGGATAATGTTGCTGCGGCGTACAAGGCTTGATCGGAGATGGTTAAGCGATGGTGTTGCTCATAAGCTGGACGCAAACCAAACAGAATTTCAACGGTATCTTCAACACTGGGTTCACCCACCATCACAGGCTGGAACCGTCGTTCTAGGGCTGCATCTCGTTCGATATGCTTGCGGTATTCATCGAGGGTGGTTGCACCCAAACACTGCAATTCGCCCCGTGCTAGGGCGGGTTTCATCATATTAGCAGCGTCCATGCTGCCTTCTATGGCACCCGCTCCGACAATGGTGTGAATTTCGTCAATGACTAGGATAATATTTCCAGCCGAGCGAATTTCTTCAACGATCTTTTTGAGTCGTTCTTCAAATTCGCCTCTAAACCGAGTTCCTGCAACCAGCGACCCCATATCCAAGCTAATCACTTGTTTGTCGGCTAAGATCTCAGGAACATCTTCTTGAACGATCCGTTGGGCTAACCCTTCAGCGATCGCGGTTTTTCCCACACCGGGTTCACCGACTAATACGGGATTACTTTTGGTGCGACGTCCCAAGATTTGGATCACCCGTTCAATTTCCCGTTCCCGACCTACAACGGGATCGAGTTTGCCTTCGGCTGCTAATTTAGTTAAATTGGTGCCAAATTCATCGAGAGTAACGGTGCGTTTGTTTCCTGAAGCACGACCCCCTGATGAAACCGAGGCGGCATTTTCCTCACCCAAGGCTTTAATGATGTCCGTGCGGAGTTTGCCTCGGTCAATGCTAAAATTTTCTATAACTTTTGCGGCGACTCCTTCTTCGTCCTGCAATAATCCCAGTAAGATGTGTTCTGAACCGATATAGTTGTTTCCCAGTTGACGAGCTTCTTGCAGCGAACTTTCAAAAACCCGCTTGGCTCGGGGCGTAAAGGGAATTTCTGCGGGGATAAAGCCCGAACCTCGTCCAATGATTGATTCGACTTCTCGCCGTGCGTCTTCGAGGGTGACACCTCTATCGGACAACAGTTTAGCTGCGACACTGGTTCCTTCTCCCAGAATCCCTAACAGTAGTTGTTCCGTACCGACAAAGTTGTGTCCTAAGCGACGTGCCTCTTCTTGAGACAGCATCACCACCTTAATAGCTTTATCTGAAAAGTATTCAAACATGATTTTTCGATTCCACCTATAGAGCTTGTGGCTTCTCCTATTCGGAGTTGCTAGATCAGAGAGGGTTTTAAAATCTGACCGATGTAAATTTTTGTGTACTTGTTCGTTATTTTTACTCTACCGTTATTTTAGACTAGGATACAGTGAGGAGAGCCGTAATCTACCGAACGGCTCAGAAACAGTTATCAGTTATCAGTGACCAGTGACCAGTGAAGACAGTTACCAGTGACCAGTTACCAGTGACCAGTTAACAATTTTGCCTTTTGCCTGTTGCCTTTTGCCTTTTGCCTGCCTTTTGCCTTTTGCCTTTTGCCTTTTGCCTTTTGCCACATGAGCTGCGCGTAGCGCCATATCAGTTTGTTTGTGATCTCCCCCGGAACCCCCGGAACCCTGTAACCTTTTCACTGTTTAGGCGGGCTGCATTTTGTGTAATAGCCAATTAGCGGCTGTGGCGCGACGGGCTTGGGCGGGGGTGAACTCACCGACTTTGTATCCGGTAAACCCTAATTGTTCTTTGAGTAATTGTTTATGTTCTTTGGGGATAGAACGAGTCAGTTTCACCGTTGCAGGACGACTATCGATAAAATCAGGAGGTTCGGGATACTCCTCTTGCCAATTGGGTTCAACTGTGGTAATATCCCATTTTTGGGTGTCTGAGTTGTAGCGATAACCCAAATAATACCAAACCAGTTGATTAACAGTCGCATCATCAAGTTCTTCGTTCAGGATAGCCCAAATCGTATCAGTGTTGAGTGGGGGAAGTTCGGACATAGTTTGAGATGAAAGACAACAAGAGCATTATTTATAGTTTAATCGGATTGGCGCGATCGCTGTTTCTCAAATTTCACTACATTGGCTTTCGTTTAATATTTTTTTGAGCAATTGATCGGCTTTGATCATTGGCAAACTTTCAAGAGGGAAAAGAGAATCAAATAAATTTTCAGCTTTTGTATTCTCAATTTTCCCTCCAAAATCATCTACAACATTCCATCTTTTTCAGCCATTGACAACATCAAATCAACCACACGGCAAGAATAACCCCACTCGTTATCATACCAAGAAACGACTTTAAAGAAGTTAGAATTCAACTCTATTCCCGCATCAGCATCAAAAATACTCGAGTGAGAATCCGTAATAAAATCACTAGAAACAACGGGGTCTTCTGTATAACCCAAAATCCCTTTCATCGATCCTTCTGCGGCCTCTTTCATCGCGGCACAAATTTCTTTGTAGCTGGTCGATTTCTCAGTTTTAAACGTTAAGTCTACGACGGAAACATTAGGAGTCGGTACTCTCAACGCCATCCCGGTTAATTTGCCTTTTAATTCCGGTAATACTAATGTTACCGCTTTCGCCGCCCCAGTAGAAGCCGGAATAATATTTTGACTTGCACCGCGTCCCCCGCGAAAATCTTTTTTACTCGGGCCATCAACCGTTGGCTGTGTGGCAGTCATCGAGTGAACCGTTGTCATCAAGCCTTCTGTTAAACCAAAGTTATCTTGAATGACTTTAGCAACCGGGGCTAAACAGTTTGTGGTACAACTGGCGTTAGAAACGATTAAATGATCGGTGGTAAATTCCTCATGGTTAACACCAACTAACAACGTTTTTACCTTGTCGGGGTCTTTTGTGGGAGCGGAAATAATCACCCGTTTGGCGCCTGCGGTAATATGATTGTAAGCGCCGTTATAATCGGTGAATAATCCCGTAGACTCAACCACATAATCTACTCCCATATCCTTCCAAGGCAGTTCGGCGGGATTTCTGACGGAAGTGCAGCGAATGGTATGTCCATCAACAACGATGCTATCATCTTTAGCGACAACTTCGCTTTCAAGTTTACCGTGAGTCGAATCGTACTTGAACAGATAAGCTAAATTGTCAGCAGGAACGAGGTCATTAATGGCAACAAACTCAATGTTCGGATTTTTGATAGCTGAACGAACAACTAAACGTCCAATGCGACCAAATCCATTAATCGCGACTTTTATAGCCATAATTAAAAACTCCTCGTAATTTAATGCTGCGTCTTGGCAATTTTGAGCGCAATTTTCTGGATAGACTGTAACATAATTGATGGCAGCTTGCCGGGGTTCTTCGTGATTTTTTAACAAGGGAGTGAACGGGTTATAGCCCAATCAAAGGACAACGGTTCAAGGGTCTAACCTCGAAAAACGGCAGACTTGATTTCAATGTTGCAATTTCCCTATCACATTCTTTTATTTTTGTCAAATTATCTAGGGAAATCTTTCGTTAAATAGTCATTAAGAAAAAATACAAAAAACCAAGTGAATTCAGCCGATTAAACATTTCAGGATACCATAGATTTGGTGAGGAAATAATCGCTGTTTGCATCATAAAATAATGAATCAACGCAAACGAATTGGCATTCTTACCAGTGGCGGAGATTGCCCAGGGTTAAATGCAGTGATTCGCGCCGTCGTGAGTTACGCGACTACACAATACAACTGGGAAGTGCGGGGCATTCCCTACGCCACTCAGGGACTACTCGAACGCAAAAGCGTAGTTTTGAATCAGTATGGCATCGAACGACACGGAACCGATCCTTTACTCAGTATGGGAGGTAGCATCTTAGGTTCACTCAACAAAGGCCACACAGAAGCTCAATCCGCAGAAATTATAGCAGGCTATCACGACTTAGAACTCGATGCGTTAATTGCGATCGGCGGAGATGGCAGTTTAGCCCTGCTGCAAAACCTCGCCCGACGGGGAAACTGGAATTTAGTCGCAGTTCCCAAAACCATTGATAACGACGTCGCCCATACCGTCCTCTCCATCGGCTTTAATTCCGCCGTTTCTACGATTTTAGATGCCTTAGATCGCCTCAGCTACACGGCAGCCAGCCATGATCGCGTCATGGTTGTCGAAGTCATGGGACGCACTACCGGACATTTAGCCCTGCATTCCGGTATTGTGGGCGGTGCCGATGCCATTTTAATTCCAGAAATTCCCTACTCCCTCGACAGTCTATGCAAACAAATTCAACACCTGCGAACCCTGTGTGGACGTAAATTCGCCATTGTTGTCGTCGCAGAAGGGGCAAAAACCGCAGAAGGTGAGGGCAGATATTACAAAGACGCCTTGGGAGAAGTGCGACTGCGAGGCATTGGTGAATATATTGCCACAGAAATTGAACAACGAGTGGGCGTAGAAACCCGTGTCACCGTTTTAGGTCATGTGCAACGGGGGGGCGCACCTTCGGCGTTAGATCGGTTAATTGCCACAGGTTTCGGGAAATATGCCGTTGACTTGGTAGCGAGCGAAAACTACGGTGTGATGGTGGCTTGGCATAACGATAGCATTGTCACGGTTCCTTTAGATGATGTGTTTGCTGACAGTCCGCGACTCGTCGATCCGAAGGGTTTTTGGGCCGAAACCGCGCGATCGCTGGACATCTATATCGGCGAAGAAACTGCGATCGTCGAACCCATAGCGCGATCTGTAGGAACTGGAGAGACAGTTTATAGTGACCAGTGAGCGTAGGGGCGCGCCTCCGTAGAAATTTATGCCACAAATTTACAACTGATATAAACCCGCCCCTAACAGTGACCAGTAACGTGAACTACCAACACTAAATCGAAGCGATTGTAGTGTCGGCTTCTAATATCGTGGGGGAATGCCTCAGAACGGACTTACGTCCCAACTTTGGTCTTACTTCCCCTCCATTAGCAGAAACGGCTGTTCCATCCGTTTGTAGTATTCTGATGCCTTCCGCTCTAATATTCGTTGCTGCATTACCATCACGGTCGTGACGAGTACCGCAATTGGGACAAATCCACTCTCTAATATCAAGCGGTAAATTATCAATCTGATAATAGCAGTTAGAGCAAAGTTTTGAACTGGGGAACCATCGGTCAATCTCTATCAACTTCCCGCCTTTGCGTTCTAGTTTATAGGCTAAAAAATTGGTAAATGTTCCCCATCCTGCATCAGAAATAGCTTTGGCTAAATTGTGATTGCGTACCATGCCTTTGACATGAAGATTTTCTACTACGACAACTTGGTTTTCATTGACGAGTTTTCTTGATAACTTATGTAGAAAATCCTGACGGGATTTTGTTACCCGTTCGTACACTCTGGCTACAGTTTTTCTCGCTTTATTCCTTGAATTACTCCCTTTTTGTTTTCTAGCTAGCTTCTGTTGCTTGCGTTTGAGATTCTTCTCATGTTTAGCCAGGTGTCTGGGGCTGCCATACTTAGATACTTTATTGCCGTCACTGGTGATAGCAAAATGAGTTAATCCTAAGTCAACCCCAATTATCTTACCCTCTGTTGAACACGGAGGATTCTCACCTTCGATTTCAGTTAATATCGACGCAAAATATTTACCTGATGGGTCTAGACTAACTGTTACAGTCTTTATTTTTCCTTCTATATCCCTGTGTAATTTGGCTTTAACTTTCCCAACTTTGCCAGGGAACTGGACAAATCCATCCAGCACTTTGACGTTTTGAGGATACTGAATTGACTGTTTACCATGCTTCGACTTGTAACGAGGGAACCTAGCACGTCCTGCAAAAAAGTTTTTGTAGGCTGTTGTTAGATTGAGCGTCGTTGCGTGGCATACTTGGCTATAGCATTCAGACAACCATATCGTTTCTTTCGCTTTTTTGAGTTTTGGTAAGAAGGCATTAAGTGCTGCCTGACCAAGGCTTTTTCCCGTTTCTTTATAAGTTTCGATTGACTTATTTAGACCGTAATTCCACCACCATCTAGCACAACCAAAGTGCTGAGACAGCAATACCTGCTGATTTGGTGTTGGATAAAGTCGAGTCTTGACCGCTTTATGTAGCATCTTAATACCTCCTTACTGCATTATACACAAAGCAGTAACTAGATCAAGACTTGGAAAACTACGTTCCTCCGTTTTCCCCGACTTTCATCCCACCACCAATCTGAGTACAGATATGGTGGGGGACTTCCCGTCGGATTAGTTAAATTAAATTTCTGAGGGCATTCACTCGGTCAGAATAACTTCTCATTACTTCTAAAGCAAACATCGGCGTTTGTTGGACGGCAAACATAAAACGTTCTTTGTCTAAAATTGCGAGTACACAATCAGTTTTCGCTGTAGCAGTAGAGCGTCGTTTATGATCGGGATTCACTAACGCTCCCTCTCCAAACACATCTCCCGCTTTCAAAGATTCTGTATTTTTCCCATCAACCGAAAACTGCACTTCCCCTTCAATAATGCCGTACATCACATGACCCACTTCACCTTGTGAAAAAATCACTTCTCCGGCTGCAACCTTATGGGGTTCGCAGTTTTTTTTGAAAATCATAACGCTTTGTAACGGTTCTAACATGAGTTTAATGTCCTGAAATTTTTACAGTTTTTGTTGTCAGTTTTACTCAGGAGAAGGCAGTCAAACGTCTATGATTGAGTGACCTTTAACTTGCCTTCAACGGTTAGCCGAACCCGAATTTAATAGCTGGTTGTCAGCAATTGATTGGGATCGACATAGAAACTGGCTTTGGCTTGAACATATTCTTCGAGTTCAACCGGAACCGATGAAGCATTCCAGATATCTTGACAATATTCTCGAATGGCGCGATCGCTGGAAAACTTACCCATACGGGCGGTATTGAGAATCGAGATCCTTGTCCAGTTGTCCCAGTCCCGATAAGCTTCACTGACCCGATCTTGACAGTCAATATAGGACTGATAATCAGCCAGCAGCAAATATTCATCATGGTATAGCAGAGAGTCTACCAGAGGTTTGAACAGGTTGGAATCTCCAGGAGAAAAGTAACCGGATGAAATTTGATCAAGGACTTCTCGCAAGACCCCATTAGAACTGTAAAACTCCCAAGGATTATAGCCTTGAGACTTCATTTGGTAAACTTCATCAGTTTTCAAACCAAAGAGGAAAAAGTTTTCTTCTCCTACCTGTTGACGAATTTCTACATTCGCCCCGTCAAGGGTTCCAATGGTTAAGGCTCCGTTAAGAGAAAACTTCATATTCCCGGTACCTGAAGCTTCTTTTCCGGCAGTTGAAATCTGTTCTGATAAGTCAGACGCCGGATAAACAAGTTGAGAGTTCGTCACATTGTAGTCGGGAATAAACACCACTTTCAAGCGTCCCCGCACATCAGGATCATTATTCACAACTTCAGCGACAGAGTTAATTAATTTAATAATCAACTTTGCCATAAAATAACTCGGTGCTGCTTTTCCACCAAAGATAAACGTGCGGGGAACAATATCAATGTTAGGATTTTTCTTGATGCGGTTGTAAAGGGTAATAATGTGCAGAACATTGAGATGTTGGCGTTTGTATTCGTGAATGCGTTTCACCTGAACATCAAACAGAGAATAGTTCGGATCAACCGTTATTCCACAGCGTTGTTGAATGCGATGAGCTAACCGACCTTTCACCTGTTTTTTCATCTGTCGCCAAGCTTCTCGGAAAGCCGGATCATCAGCAAAAGGTTCTAAACTTCGCAGTTCATCTAAATTTTTAATCCAAGTATCCCCGATTTTTGAGGTGATTAATTGCGTCAGTTCGGGGTTCGATAAAACCATCCAACGACGGGGTGTAACTCCATTCGTTTTATTGCTAAATTTCTGCGGCCAGAGTTCATAGAAACCCCGCAATACATCTTTTTTCAGCAATTCAGTATGTAATTCCGCAACGCCATTAATCGCATGAGAACCCACACAGGCTAAATGAGCCATGCGAACGTATTTTTCCCCACTATCATCAATCAACGAAAAGTAGGATAATTTACCGGGATTATCTGGATAGAGAGTGCGAATTCCATTGAGAAAACGATGATTAATTTCGTAGATGATTTCTAGATGACGGGGAAGCAGAGAACCAAACAAACTCAACGACCATTTTTCTAAAGCCTCTGGTAATAAAGTATGGTTGGTGTAGGCAAAGGTTTTTTGAGTAATTTCCCAAGCTTGTTCCCATTCTAAATCATGCACATCCATCAATAATCGCATTAACTCAGCCACTCCCACTGAAGGATGAGTGTCATTGAGTTGGGCGGCAAATTTGTCAGCAAAGTTGTCTAAACTGTTCTCTTTAGAGAGATGAATGCGAATCATATCCTGTAAGGAACAGGAGACAAAAAAGAACTGCTGTTCTAAACGCAGTTGCTTTCCTTGAATGGGTTCATCGTTAGGATAGAGAACTTTGGTAATATTTTCAGAGTAGGTTTTTTGATTAACTGCACCGTAGTAATCACCCACATTAAAGGCTTGGAAATTAAAAGATTCTGGGGCTTCCGCTTTCCATAAACGTAGAGTATTAGCCGTGTTGGTTTTGTAACCTAAAATTGGAGTATCGTAAGGAACGCCTTTAATCGTGCGATCGGGAAGCCAACGCACCCGATAACGGTTTTGTTCATCATAGTAGGATTCTGTATAACCGCCCAGTCCAACCTCTACACTGGCTTCAGTACGAGGAATTTCCCAAGGATTACCATAACGCAGCCATTTATCGGTGATTTCGACTTGCCAACCGTCGCAAATTTCCTGATCAAAAATCCCGAATTCATAGCGAATTCCGTAGCCTATCGCCGGAATATCTAGAGTCGCTAATGATTCCATATAACAAGCGGCGAGTCGTCCTAAACCGCCATTTCCAAGTCCGGGTTCTTCTTCTTGTTCGATTAAATCATCTAAATTTAATCCGCATTCTTCAACCGCTTGACGAACTTGATCGGCAATTCCTAAATTAATTAAGTTTTTACCCAAATGGGGGCCAACAAGAAATTCGGCTGATAAATAGCAGACAATTTTTACATCTTGTTTGAGATAAGTTTGTTGAGAGTTTAGCCACCGACGCAATAAGCGATCGCGTACCGTATAGGCTAAAGCCATATAAAAATCATTTTTCGTGGCAATTTCAGGAAATTTTCCCTGAATATAAAACAGGTTATCTGAAAACGCTCGTTTGAGAGTTTCGATATCGATACCTGTGCGATCATCTTCTATATGAATTTGGTTTCCGTTGGGTAGATTTTGAGTCATGGTTAGTTTTGAAGGCGAATTTCTGCTTTTGAATCTTTCACTTCAGGCTATGAACAATAACCCGTTACAGTAGCCCAATACACTATAAATTTAAAGCTCTAAATTTTCAAGCCTAAATTTAGATTTTTTTTGGGGATAACTGCATACTGAATATTAGAGCGATCGGTTGTGTTTAGGAATCAAACTGCTAGAGCCATAACAGTCAAGTTTCCGATTCACAAATAACCGATCGCTTCAAAGTGCTAGAAACAGAAACTCTCATCAATTTTGAAACAATGAGCCGCAAAAATAGCGACTCTTGTTCATCTTTGATCTGAAGTTTAAAGCTCTATAGAATTAGGAAGCTAACCGATGTGCTGCCCCTAAACCCGCCGCCATTTCTTCAGGTGTAATCTGACCATCTTTGTTGCCATCGAGCGCATCAAAAACAGCATCCGTTCCTGACCATTCTTCCCGAGTAATGTAGCCATCACCATCAAGATCGTAAATCCGGAAAAGTTCAGCCGCCGCTTGAGAAACGGGATCTGCACTTTCCATATTTGTCAGTCGTTCAGCTAACAGTTGTTCTAAAACTTCTAAAGCTTTAGAAAAACCTTTAATTCCCTCTTCTAACTTTTCGGCTGCCATCCGATTTTCAGCGTGCATCTGGTCAAAGGTTTGCTTGTCCAGAGAGATTTTTTCGATCTCCATGTCAGCTACTTTTTCCGGATCGAGTTTGCGGGGGAGATCCCCTGTTGTTGAATGCAACTCCTCCAAAAGATTCGGAGAAATCGTCAGCAAATCACATCCCGCTAACTCAGTAATTTCGCCAAGATTACGGAAGCTTGCACCCATGACTTCGGTTTCGTAGCCGAACTTCTTGTAGTAGTTATAAATTTGGGTGACGGAAACAACACCGGGGTCTTCTTCAGGCGGATAAGATTCTCGTCCGGTTGACTTTTTGTACCAATCTAAAATTCTTCCCACAAAAGGAGAAATCAGCGTGGCTCCGGCTTCTGCACAAGCAATTGCTTGGTGGAGTCCAAACAACAGCGTTAAATTGCAGTGAATTCCCTCTTTTTCAAGAACTTCTGCGGCTCGAATTCCTTCCCAAGTTGAAGCGATTTTAATTAATACGCGATCGCGAGAAATTCCCGCCGCTTCGTATTGGGAAATGAGTTCACGACCTTGAGCAATGGTTGCATCTGTATCGTAAGATAGCCGTGCATCAACTTCGGTTGAGACTCGTCCGGGAATAATTTGCAAAATCTTCAGTCCAAAGGCAACCGCCAGTCGCTTAAACGCCAGAGTCGCTACATCTGACGCCGCTGCTTGGGAACCTAGCTCTTGACGTGCTTTTTTGAGTGTATCGTCTACAATTTCTTGATATTCACTCATTTGAGCCGCCGCCGTAATCAGAGAAGGATTTGTGGTCGCATCTCGCGGCGTAAAAACTTCAATCGCTTTGATGTCTCCTGTATCTGCCACAACAACGGTCACTTCACGTAACTGCTCTAGCAACGTTTTCG
This sequence comes from Limnoraphis robusta BA-68 BA1, assembly GCF_034932365.1. Classification (NCBI taxonomy): domain Bacteria; kingdom Bacillati; phylum Cyanobacteriota; class Cyanophyceae; order Oscillatoriales; family Sirenicapillariaceae; genus Limnoraphis; species Limnoraphis robusta. The sequence goes on from NZ_JAYGHR010000084.1 coordinate 64,569, forward strand.
CCATATTTCGCTCCTGTGAAGTTCATCTAAATCTTCAAAGCACAATATGATGATACTATCAAGCCCTGGCAGAGATGGTTAAGAAAACGTTAGATTCTGGGATTTAAGTATTTTCACCTTTTTTCTTAACACAAATATAATCAGATTACAGTATAAATTGATCCCATATTGTTGGAAAAAGATAGATGCTGCTTGTCTGAATGTGAAATTGAATCGGTTGATACCTATTTTAATTCTCTAGATAGATGTTAAATCTGTGCAATTGTTGTACTTGATTAACGCGGAGTAGATGAATTAAATTTAGGGTTACTCTGGAGTGCAAAAACATTCCTCGGTTAACCGCCTATCTCCGATTCACTTACCCCTCAACCTTTGACTTTGGATAGTCTACATTTCCTCAAGTTCTAGTCCCTTTGTTTCCCGAATAAAGAACCAGACAAAAAAGAAAGAAATCGCGGCGGCTGTTGTATATAATCCGTAAGCTGAACCCAACCCAAACTGTGATAATAACGGTGGAAATGTCGTCGAAACGATAAAATTTGCCACCCACTGCACGGCTGCGGCGACTGCTAAAGCGATTCCCCGAATTTGATTATTAAACATTTCTCCTAACATCACCCACACAATCGGCCCCCAAGAAAAACCAAAACAAAAGACATAAAGATTTGCCGCTAATAATGCTAAAATTCCGGCTAAACCTGTTAACGTGGGTTCACCACTGGCATTAACAGTCGCATTACTAAATAAAACCGCCATTGTTCCCAATGTAATCGTCATTCCCAGCGAACCTAATAATAGTAACGGCTTGCGTCCAAACTTATCCACAAACGCAATTGCAACTAAAGTTGTAATAATATTAGTAATCCCTGTAATCACCGTTACTGATAGAGAATCCGCCTCTGTAAACCCGACCGAACGCCACAACACACTACTATAATAAAAAATTACGTTAATCCCGACAAATTGTTGAAAAACCGATAAACCGATCCCGACCCAAACAATTGGAAGTAATCCACCCCGACGACTCATTAAATCCGATAATTGAGATTTATGTTCTCGTTGAACTGTGCGACGAATCTCAGCAATTTTCGCTGCAACATTTCCCCCAATCACCTTTTCTAAAACAATCGCCGCTTCTGCTTCTTGTCCTTGAGCGACTAAATATCGAGGAGATTCAGGAATTTTTAAAGCCCCCACCCCATACAAAATCGCCGGAATAATTTCTAGCCAAAACATCCAGCGCCAAGCATCAATTCCAAACAAAAATGGATTTTCAGCCGAACCCGAGAAACTAACAATCAAAAAGTTAGTTAAAAGAGCGATAAAAATCCCGGTAACAATGGCTAATTGTTGGAGAGAACCCAAACGTCCCCGCAGATGCGCCGGAGATATTTCCGCAATATAAGCAGGGGCGATCACACTCGCAACACCCACTCCTAACCCCCCCAATAACCGCCAAGCAATAAACCCCCCTAAATTGAACGGAACACCTGAACCAATGGCACTCAGGGTAAACATTACCGCCGCAATAATCATCATTTTGGCGCGTCCATAGCGATCGGCAATTGGCCCTGCAAAAAAGGCACCCACCGCCGAACCCAATAAAGCCAGAGAAACCGCTAACCCAATTTCAACCGGAGTGGCGTTAAAATGATTTTGCAGCGCAATCACCGCACCATTGATTACGGCAGTATCAAAACCAAATAAAAAGCCACCTAAAGCGGCTACACTGGCAATTAGGATAACAAACGTTGTGCTAGAACTTGAGGTTTTAAGATTTTCATGTTCAGGTTGAGAAGTCATGGTTTTAGGTAAGATAAAATGCTTGAATATTTTGTACTGATAATTGATGGTAAATTCTGTAGGATAGGGTTCGCATAGATTGATTAATCTTATAAATTACTAATAAATAATCCCAAGCGTAGGGGCGGGTTCATTACAGTTTACAGTTTACAGTTTACAGTGACCAGTTTTTACAGTTTACAGTTTACAGTTATTAGTTATTAGTTACCAGCTTTTACAGTTATCACTGGTTACTGGTTACTGGTCACTGGTTACTGGTTACTGGTTACTGGTTACTGTTCACTGGTCACTGTTCACTGTTTAAACCCGCCCCTACAGGTTTACCGAATGAATAATTAGCCGCCTTTTCAAGCATTTTTGAGGTTAATAATCAGACTAATTGAGCTGCACACAACGCCGCACCGATTAAACCCACTTTAGGATTAAGAACAATATAAACTGGAACTTTTTCCATCAACGGACTAATTCGACCTTTGGAAGTAAAGGCTTTCATAAAAATACCTTGTTCCATCAGATCCAGATTTTTTGCAGCAATTCCACCCGCAATAAACAACCCGCCATAGGGTAATAGTTTTAAAGCCATATTTCCCGCTTCAGTCCCATAGGCATCAACAAATAGTTTCATCGTTTGTTCGCAAAGGTAATCATCTCTCGCAGCAGCTTTGGAAATTTCAGCCCCGAGATCAACGGTTTTTTCTCCTTTGCCCATTTCTTGTTTCCACGTCTTAAAAACTTCCGCCATTTCTGGGGTTTCTAAGGAAGAATTGCGATCGCGCATAAACTGATAAATGGCAGCAATTCCCATCCCTGAAACAATCCGTTCAACCGAAACTCGTGAAATATTGTTCAGTTCTCGCACATAGCTTAATAGTTGAAATTCTAATTCAGAACGAGGGGCAAAATCAACGTGTCCGCCTTCAGTGGAAAAGACATAATAAGCGCCAGCAGTCGGAATAACAAAGCCTTCACCGAGTCCAGTACCCGCCCCAATAACAGCGATAGGTGCAGTTGCATCGGGTTCGCCCACTTGTAGAATGCGTAAGTCTTCTGGGGTTAAACCGACAACTCCATAACCAATGGCAGCAAAATCATTAATCAGTTTAACTTTAGAAAGATTTAATTCTTGTTCGAGGTGTTTCGCGTCGAGAAACCAGCTTAAATTCGTGAGATCGCAGGTATTATTAACGACAGGGCCAGCAATTCCGAAACAGGCTTTTTCGGGGATGTATTTTGTCCCTAAACTTTTTTCAGCACTGTCTAAAAACTCGATCACGATGGGAGTCAGATCACAATAGGCTTGAGAAGCGTAACTGTGTTCGTATAGAGTTGTCAGTAAAGGAAGGGGTTTTAGAGACTCGCTGGGTTCGGCTTTGACTAGGCAGAGAATGGTCTTCGTACCACCAATATCTCCGGCTAACAGAATGGTCATGCTTAAATTACTCCGAATCTCGCTAATATAGGTAGTTTATCAAACTGTCTGAGCATTTTAAGCAGAGATTCGGCTTGGATCTAGTATCTTTGGGATGAGTTTCGCTGAAAAGGCCCGTTCAAACCTGCCAATTCATTCATTTTTGATGAATTGCTTTAAATTCACACAGAAAGTCGTTCATGCAATGTATTAGAAACCCGATTTCTGAGGTTAGGGCCTAAACTGTTATCAAAAACCGAGTTTCTAGGGTGAATGTTTGAATTTATAATGAATCAACCCGATCCCAATTGGTGTTAGTGGTTGGGGGCGAACTTGCACGAGATCCGAGAGAATTTGCCATCAACGCAATAATCAACATAAACACAAAAAAACTAATCAACGCATCAATCGGATCAACAAGTATTTCTTTGCGAGTTTTTTGACCGCAAAAGCTACAATACATCCAGCCTCCCCGTTCTTCACGAGTACAGGGGAAAGATCGCAAATGTTTCATTTCTTTGTAAGGACAGACTATCATAATAACCTCTTTTTTGTTCAACAGTAGGTTGAGTGAAAGAACGCAACCCAACAAATACAAACAGAAACAACCCAATAGATTAATGAGTCGGGATGAGTAACATCACGTTATTAGGGATAATTTCTAAAGCGATGGCACTTTCTCCCAAAGCTTTTCCCATCAAATAAGACTGCTGCAAAGTTGCGGTTAAATATTGCTGCAAAACATCCAACGTCATATAACATTTCACCAAAACAATCGGTTCAGGACACCAACAATTATTCTGTTGATCAAACCAATTTCCATCGGATAAAACAGCGTTAAAACCGCCATAGGGTTCAATCAGTTGATGAATGTGGGGTTTAGCTTCAGGAAGCTTAGAAGCCGGAATATGCAAGATCATAGAATATCCCAAAGTATTAGCCATGACCCCAGAATTTGCGATCGCATTTTGTACCATCGGATGCAATATTCCGGTATTGGGAGAGTTGAAGGTTAGGTTAGCGAGGATGTCTTTAATGTGTTGCATGATTGTCTTTTGAGTTCGATAACCTAAGCATCGCAGGGGTTTCAGGGATTTGACAGGAGGATGTTTGGGTAAGATTGCAAAGTTACCCTTTCTTACCCTCTCTGATGAAAAGGTACCGCCCCCTAAATCCCCTGCCCCCAAACC
>NZ_JAYGHR010000085.1:0-66419 GCF_034932365.1 Limnoraphis robusta BA-68 BA1
AAAATCAACTCAAACGCTGTTAACTAAATAAGACACAACAAATAATGAAAAATCCATCCAAACGCCGCAAAGGGCGGGTTGGAGTGTCATGTCATAATGGAATTCTACGGCTATCACTTCCCCGTTTCGTGTGTGGAGGTGAACGGAGATATTTATATTTAGGCTTAAAAGATACTCCAGCTAACCGCAAGCTTGCAGAGGCAAAAGCCCAACAAATTGAGACAGATATTGTCTATGAGCGCTTTGACCAAACTCTTGAACGCTACCGCCATCAGAAAACCGTCATTACTGAACAGAAACCCAGTCAAGAAACTCTAGCTCAACTCTATAAACAGTACATAGAAACTAGGCGTTCAAGCGTCCGACCGGGAACATGGAGAGGTACTTATCTGGTTATATTGGGTCACATTCAGCGATCGCCTTTTGCAAATACTGACCCCAACTTAGAAAACACTGGTTATGCTCAGAAGATGCTGGACTGGGGAAGTCAAACCCTTTCGGGCGACACTTGCAGGCGGTTAATGGTTCAGCTCAACGCCTGTTTAAAGTGGGCGGTTGAATCCAAACGAGTCAAGCTAAACCGTTCACCATTTGAGGGGATGGCAGGGAAAGCCAGAAAGCGGATCAAGAAATCAGAGGATGAGGAAACTGATATTAATCCATTCACTAGCTCTGAACGAGACGTCATCATAGAAGCTTTCAAAACCCGTTTTCAACACCGTCAGTATTACTATTACGCTGCCTTCTGTTTTTATGTTGGCTGTAGACCGAGTGAAGCGATCGCCTTGACTTGGGAAGACATCTCAGACGACCTAAGTAAGATAACTTTCAGAAATGCCATAGTAGCGGGTGTTGAAGGTCTGGAAAAAGTTGAGGGGCTTAAAACCCAGAAAAAGCGGGTGTTTCCCTGCAACAATCAGGTTCAGAAGTTACTGAGAGAAATTCAGTCAACCCGTCAGTCTACTCAAGGTCTAGTATTGCCCTCAACCCGAGGCAAGGTATTCAGCACAGATTCTTTCCGCAAAGTGTGGGTCAAAGTGCTTGACAGCTTAGGGATTGAGTATAGGAAGCCGTACCAGACCAGACACACATTTATCACCCTCTGCCTTGAGAAAGGAGTAGATGCAAAGGATGTTGCTAAGTGGGTAGGTAATAGTGCGGAGATAATTTACAAAAATTATGCAGGTCACAGAACCGAGTTATCTGTCCCTGAACTTTGAGTCTCAAGTCATCAAACAACCACTTTTGGAGTGAGTTTGGAGTGAATCCTACTTACACCCAAATAGCCTTAACCTCTGAAAGCCTTAACTGAGAAGAGATTCAAGACAGGGGAAATTACCGACCATGAGTTGGAATGACAATTAAATCCGCGTTTTTTTCCTGAGCGAAATCAACGATTTTTTCGATGGGATGTCCAATCTCAACATACATTTGAATCCCTTGATATTCAGGGTGATTTAACGCTTTTTCTAATGCTTTGTGAACATTAATTTTGCGTTGATCATCATCTAAGGTGTTCCAAACCATCGCCGGATCGGTTGAAGGAAGGGGTTCTAACACATGAATGACATGAACTTGTTCGGGGGATTTTACATATTCTAAAGCGGTGGGAACGGCGTTGAGGGAGAGTTCCCCAAAGTCAAACGGAACCACAACGCAGTTTTTTTCAATTGCACTCATAATCTTTCTCCTAAATTCATCATCTAAATTCAGAGTAGGATGAATACTGCCCATCCTACCAATAGATCAGTTGACATCCTCACCGCCGTGAACGGACGGTGATTCCATCTATTTAAGCAGATCAAAAATTGATAGCTGCTTAAATTCTGGCGGGTTAGCGCTTCTTTGGGTGCTGCTATCCTGAGATAGTCTTACGCTTCCTCCACGCTCGCTTAGAGTATCCGAAAGTCCTCCGGCGACTAAAATATTAACTGCGGCGTTCAGATCACGATCATGAGAAATCCCGCAGTTTAAACAAATCCATTCTCGGATTGAAAGGTCTAATTTACCAATTTTAAACCCACAGCAAGAGCAAGTTTTAGATGTCGGTTCCCATCGGTTAATTACTCGGAAATCTCTTCCATATTTTTCGGATTTAGCTTCTAGAAACGTTCTAAATTTTCTCCATCCTAAATCAGAAATTGCACGGGATAATTTGCGGTTCTTAACCATTCCTGACACATGAAGATCTTCCAGAATAATTGTTTGATTCTCACGAATAATCTGGGTAGATAATTTGTGCAGGAAATCGGTTCGGGTATCAGCTACTTTAGCGTGAAATTTAGCTAACTGTTTTCTTTGGCTTTCATACCGTTTAGATCCTTTGGTTTTCCGAGATAGATTTTTAGATAACTTTTTCAGCTTCCTCATCCTTTTAATCAAGGGTTTGGGAGCTTTTATTTTTTGTCCATTACTCAGTGTGGCAAAGGTTGTAATTCCTAAATCGATGCCAACTGAACTGTTAAAAGATGGAAAAATTTCGGATTGGATTTCTACAACAAAGCTTAAGAAATATCGGTCAGCACTATCTTTGATGATCGTGACCGAACTGCGTTCTGAAGGGAGTTCCCTTGTCCAAACCACCTTAAGCTTTCCAACTTTCGCTAAATAGACTTTCTCTCCTTTGATGGAAAATCCTAATTTAGTGAATCGGGCGGATTGTTTAGATTTCCGCTTTTTAAAGCGAGGAGGTTTAACTTTTTGCCCCTTCCGTTTTCCCTTGCAGGAATTGAAGAAGTTTTTATAGGCTTGCTCTAAATCATTAAGGCTTTGCTGGAGTGGAATTGCTGAAACTTCTGACAGCCATTCCCGTTCTTCTAACTTCTTTGCTTGGGTGATAAATTGTTTTTGTAGTTCACTATTCTTTGGTTTCTTTCTACCTTCTTTATACTCGGAAACACAGAAACCCAGGCTATCGTTCCACACAACTCTGACACACCCAAATAACTTGGCTAATGCCAATTTTTGGGAGGGTGTCGGGTAGCATCGGTAGCGATACCTGGATTTCATTTCCTTTGTTTAATCAACAAGCTTTATAATACATCAAGCTTGGAATAAAAAGCCGTCCTAGAAGAACGGGGCTTTCGACCCAAAATTTTCGGTAAAATCACTTAACTTTTTCCGGTGATTGATTGTAATGCTGGAGCCATTGTAAAATTACCATAGGCGAGTTCACTGACTGCACTCCAGGGGTAAATACTTTCTCGAAACTTTTTCCACTGTTCATAAACCGTTTTAAAGGTAGCATCTTTACTGGCATTTTCTTCATAAATGGCAAAGGCTTGTTGTTGAGCGGCTGTCATAATTTCTGAACTAAAAGCCTTGAGTTGGGTTCCGCCTTCTATCATCCGTTTTAAGGCGATAGGGTTTTCAGTATCATAGATAGCTAAACATTCCATATTCGCTTGTATTGATGCAGCTTTGACAATTTCTTGATATTCTTTCGGGAGCTTATTCCAAGCCGTCAAATTAATCTGTAAATCAAAAGTTGAGCCGGGTTCCCACCAGCCTGGATAATAATAAAATTTCGCGGCTTTGTTTAAGCCTAACTTTTCGTCATCAAACGGCCCTACCCATTCTGCTGCGTCAATTGCACCTCGATCTAAGGCTAGAAAAATTTCTCCACCCGGTAAAACTTGAACATTCACCCCCAAACGCGATAATACTTCTCCACCCAAGCCAGGAATTCGCATTTTTAAGCCCTGTAAATCACTGACATTATTAACTTCTCGCTTGAACCATCCGCCCATTTGCACGCCGGAATTTCCCGACGGAAAGGCAATCGTATTAAAATCAGAATAAAGCTTTTGTATTAACTCTAATCCGCCACCATGATAGAGCCAAGCATTTTGTTGTTGAGCATTTAATCCAAAGGGAACGGCCGTTCCAAATGCCAAAGCGGGATTTTTTCCGATATAATAATAACTGGCAGAGTGACCACATTCAACAGTGCCTTGTTGAACGGCATCTAAAACTTGCAACCCCGGTACAATTTCACCCGCCGCAAACACTTGAATGCTGAACCGTCCATCGGTCATTTCGCTAACTCTTTGTGCGACTCTCTGAGCGGCACCGTAGAGGGTTTTGAGGGAAGTCGGCCAACTGGTTGCCATTTTCCAACGCACATTCGGTAACGCTCCGGCAGTGGTGCTTGTGGTGTTGCTGGGGCTACAAGCAGCAAGGGCAGCAGTCGTGGCGGTAGCGGTGGCAGCATAACTTAAAAGAATGCGACGTTTCATGTTGTTAGAATTCAGGGTAGACTGAGAATATTAATAAGTGATTGAGATCAAATTTGTCAATCGGATTCAATTCTAACAAAGTCGCGATCGCTTGGGGTTAAGAAATATAAATTGTTTTTGATTCCTCTCAAATTGATTGCTCGACCAAGACCAAGCTATTATCGGCTAATTCTCTAACGGAACTCCCAGCCTAAACCCCATCTCTAAATAGTTGCCAAGGTTGAGAAAATTGACGAAAAGATTCACTTTCTTTCCTATAATAATGCTCAGAAAGCCTGTTTACAACTTCTTGTTGTTCTTTGTATCTTGGTGGTTAAATTAGGCTGACTGCTATATTTTTTCGGCAGCCACTAAAATCTTTAGACTCAAATAGGACAGTTCAGTTCCATATTTTATGAAAAAAGGCAGAAGTTTATTGGTTTAGACGGATATTTTACCCCGCCTAAACCCCGAGATTTCTTCCTGCCTTGCAAGGCAGCCTTGTCTAAATTAAGGGATATACTAAGTTCCAGTAGATTTTAAAGAACTGATCCAACTTAGATTTCAAGAAAGCCTGAGCTTTACTTTTCAGTAAATCATCTCTCATATACATCGATTCATTTTTCAGGAGTTCTCGATCTGAAACGGTTTTGAGAGATTGAACTAATTTGCGTTTTTTCAAAAGTTTAGGCAAAGATGCAATCACGGCTAAAATCCCTTGAAAATATGTAATGATATTCCCTTTTAACATCAAAAACGCAATCAGAGAAACTTCATAGATCAGCAAAGCTGGGATCAATACCATTAACGTGCGTAAGGAATAGATTGTCAAAATAAAATACCATCTATTTCTCACTTGATAAAACACTTTTGAAAGACCCCGCTTTTTAACTCGATGATAGCAAATTGCAGGGGGAACGGTGTAGAGTTGATGACCCGATGTTGTTAGTCTGAAGCTAAATTCTCCATCTGTGCGTCCAAAGAAATAATCTTCATCAAATAATCCAATAGTTTCTGCGGCTGACTTGGAAACGAGCAAACAAGTTCCAGAAACGGCATGAACTTGTGTAATATCTTTTACACCTTGATTGAGGGGTTTATCACTATTCAGTAAAATCGCTTCTGCGGTATAGTGAATGAATACTCCCTCATGTTGAATCATATCAGGTTGATCATGATAGACTAGACGGGGCGCCCAAATTGCTGCTTCTGGATAACGATAGTATGCTTTGACTAATTCACTTAAACAGTCTTCTGCAAGGATGGCATCATCATCAACCAGTAAGGTTAAATGATCATCCGGTGTATTGAGAATTCCCTGATTTCTAGCCTGGTTCGGGCCACGATTAGAGTCTAAACGAATGACTTTAATTTGTGAGTAATGATCTTCTACCCATTCTGGTGTATGATCGGTCGAATTATTATCGATCACGATAATTTGAGCAGGTTTGTAAGTTTGAGACTGTAAGGAGTCTAAACAGCGTTGAATTACATTTTTGCCATTGTAAGTTACAACTGCAACTGTAATTTCAGGCTTTTTCAAAGATGAAACGTTAGGAGTTTCTGCACCAGGTTGAATATTTTTTCTGGAATACATCGAGAATTTTTCCCTCTCAAATCAGTCTATTGTCATCAATGCTTAATTCCTTACTTTTCGGATGTTTATAGAGTTTTTGACTCGTTAACCGATTGCTCTGTAAAGATAGTAAGCAAGTTGTTCTGAATACACAGGCTAAGAGCTAGGGGGTGAAATGCTGAAACACCATATGAAGAAATTGAGATCTAACAGTTGAAGCTGCTAACTAGCGTTCTCAAAATCCTCAACCGGAGTCATACACCCTTCAACGGCTAATTGTACCATCAATTGAATTGAGCATAGATTTTCAGGGTGATTTCTGGTAAAAATTGAGCCAGACAATCGGGTTAGCTCATCTGTTTTTTTTTGAAAGAGCCAAAAAAGATCAATAATTTGACAATGTAAAATCTCAACTTAAACTATAAAAAGGGAAGATTAATTGATAGCCTCTGATTACTCTGTTAATGCTCAAATGCTCTGGGACTCCTGAAGTTAATCTTTCCCTGTGAATCACCGATATCCTGCTGCAACCTTTGATTTTGTGACTTTTTGCTCGTCTCTATGAAAAAATTACTGGCTCGTTTAGACTTTTCTTATCTCTATGCCCTAATAGGAGAGGCTACTTTAGCTCTAACATTTGCTTTCTATATTACCATCGCTCGGGTTTTAGGGCCTGAACAGTATGGGATTTTTGCAGCAGCGATCGCTTTAGCCGCAATATTATCTTTGTTCATTCAGTTTGGACTTCCCACTCTGCTGACACGAGAAGTTGCAGCCCATCCAGATGAAGCAACGCAATCAACTGTTTTGTTTCTGGTACTCGAAGGATTAACTTCTATCGGGGTTCTGATTATTCTGTTACCAGTTGCTCTTTTATTAGGTTACAAAAATGAAGTCTTAATTGTGTGTTATTTAGCGGTTATTTCGGAAGTTTGTCGCGCCGCTATAATGACACTACGGGGAGCAATTAAGGGTCTAGGATGGTTTAGAACTGAAAGTGTTGCAGTTGGCGTTGAACGATTAGCAGTTGTCGCAATAGCGACTGTAGTTTTATTTCAAACCAAGAACCTCATACTGGTGGTTGCGACAGTTGCGATTGTGCGATTCGTTAATATTATTGGGCTAGTTTATTATCTCAGTCGCCAGATCAAAATATACTCTCCCGTCAGCAGACAACAATTAATAAACACCCTAAAAATTGCCTATCCGTTTGCTTTGTCTGGGGTGTTATGGATTTTGTACTATCAGGTTGATGTTGTCATGCTCAAGTCTCTCTCAACAGGGGAGGAAACAGGCTTTTACAGTGCATCTTATCGAGTTTTAGAAATGTTCTCGGCTCTACCTAGAGTCGTTTTTTATGTCATTTTCACTCGGTTTGCTCGATACTATACGACTGAGCCAGACAAGTTGCCAGAGCAAATTTTCAAAGCGGCTCGTTTGTTACTCCTCGTTGTCATTCCTGCTATTGTAGTCGCGGGTTTGATTCAGACTCATTTAATTAATATTCTCTACGGTGATGAATTTTCACAGTCTGTCACATCCTTATCGATTCTCCTACCCAGTTTGGCGATTAAAATGTTCGGAAATATTGCTGATCAGTTTCTCCAAGCAACTGGACATGAGAAAAAGCTACCCCTAATTTTAATGGCTGCGGCTTCCACTAACGTTTTAATTAACGCTCTCCTAATTCCCCATTACGCCTCAATGGGTGCAGCCTTCGCCACCTTTTTGAGTGAATGTATACTCGCGACTTTAAGCCTGAGAATTCTAGCTCAAATTGGATATAGTCAGGCGAGTAAAAATATTGGCTTCATCGCCATTATTAGTTTAGTTGTGACGGCGATTCCTTCTCTTCTGCTATATGGATTAACTCCAATAATTGGCATCGGATTAATCATACCCTGCATCGCGATTTTGCTGTTCAGGATGCGTTACAAAAACTTTCTAGAACCCGTCCCATCAGAGCAACTCTGATTGGAGATTCCTGTCTGAACTTGAGAGTTTACTCTGTTGCTATAGAACAGAGTTTTGCAAAAAAATTGGGAATCTTAGGCTTTTTGTAGTCTAGGATTTCCCAAGTTTTTCACAATTGATCTAGGATTAGATTAATCGTAAAGGAAGTCAGCTAAAATTTACTGATCTTCAAACTGATATTTTTCAATTTTCATCGTTTCTCTGTGCAGTCGATTACCTTTTAAAACCTATCAATTGCTAACAGTATCTTGACGGTTTTGGATGATTTTAGCGGGAACTCCAACAGCAACAGAATAATCGGGTAAATTCTTCGTGACGACTGCACCCGCTCCCACAATACAGCCCTTGCCAATTTTAACACCATCAAGCACAATCGCACCCGCACCTAACCAAACATCATCACCAATTTCAACAGGCCCTTTTGTATAAACGCCCTGTTCCATCATCGGAATATCCAAACGGTTTGTAATGTAACGTCCACCTCCGATATAACAATTCGCCGCAATTAAAACAGAACGACCAATAAAAATCCCCCCTCCCGAAGTTAGAATGGTATTACAACCAATATCCGTTTTTTCGCCAATTGTAACGGGGGCTGTTTTACCCTGAATCACACAATTTCGAGAGATAATAACCGAATCTCCGATGTTAATTCCCGCTTCACCTGCGCCACTCGCATCCAGCAGGGCATAATCATCAATCGCCACCCCATTTCCTAAGCTAATTTTTCCCGGATGACGGATAACAATTCCCTTCCCAAAAATCACACTTTTCCCCACCTGTTTAAACAGACGAGGATAGAACATCTTGCGGGTAATGTAGCCTAAAGCTCCTGGTAAATTCCCAAACAATAAAGTTGTGAGTTCATAGGATAAAAAAGGGATTAATTGAGTCGTACCAACCGCTTTTTCTTGATATCGTTTTAAAGCAGAAGACTGAGTTTGATTGAGCTGTTGGGAAAGCGGAACTTTGGCAATTCGTTGCTGTTCATCGGGAGCTACCATGATAATTTTTTTCTATTCCTTCTAGGATTTAATCTTAAGATTTTTTCAGGGAAATCCAACCGTTATCAAGATACCATTGAGCCAGTTCTTTTAACCCTTCTTCATCGGAATGAGCCGGAATAAAATCCACTAAATTTCTCATTTTTGAGGTATTAAAAGAACGATCTTTGGTGTAAAAAGCCAATCGTCGTCGATAAATAGGCGGTTCAATTCCCAAGGGACGAAAAATGAGTTCAAAGAAATCACCAATAGCAAAAACAGGTGCCGCAGGAACTTTAATAAATTTGGGAGAAACGCCGTAATACCCCCCAATTAAAGCCACCATATCTTTAAAGCTCATGGCTTCTTTACTTCCACAAATAAACACTTCCCCTATCGCTTTGGGATGAGTCGCAGCCACAATAAAAAAGTCCGTCAAGTCATCAACATGAATAAAATGCAGTAAGTTACTTCCATTTCCAATCACGGGTACCCATTTTTTAGCAACCCATTTATAGATTTTCAGAAGACGTTTTTCTCCAGGGCCATAGATTCCAGCCGGACGAACAACAGTTATCGGTAAGCCTTCTTTTTGACCAAATTCTTGAATCCATTGTTCTCCCTGAAGTTTAGTTTCTTGATAAACATCTCCGGGTTTTAAAGGACAGTTTTCATCTCCAGGAGGATTGTCAACATGACCATGAACCCCAATCGTTGAAACGTGAACAAACCGTCTAAAATCTGGTTGTTTGAGGGCAGCTTTTGCTAAAAGTTGGGTACTAAGAACATGAACGTTATGATAGCCAATATCGGGTGATTTTGCTTCTCTAAACGGTGTCACCATATGGAAAATATAGTTAACGCCTTCTATGGCTTTATTAATCAGTTCTTCATCAAATACATCGCCTTTTAGCCATTGAATGGGCATTCCCGCAAAGGATTCTAAATTGGAACTCGGACGGGCAATTGCAACAACTTCAATCCCTTGATTAATCAGCTTTTTAACCAGAACTGAACCTGTAAAACCAGTTGCTCCCGTAACCAGAGCGCGGGAGCCAGGAGGAAGTTTATATTGAGATTCGGTGAGAGTCATCTTAACTTAAAAATTGGAGGTTAACGGGGTGTAAATTTAGCAACAATGGGAGAACCTAACCAATAGGTTAATCCCAATACTCTCATAGATTGTTCAAGTTGAGATGAAAGTCCGGGAGATTTCAGGGTACGATGTAAAACCATCGGCCAGAAAAATTGAGCATAACGTCCCGTTTGTTGCCAACCTGCGGCTTTAAAGTAGTTAAGCAGCGTAGATTCTTGATAAGAAATAAAGGGTCGAGTATTGCCTTCTAATCCTTTTTTCAGTTTAAATAAATAGGGTGCAATTGAATTCACACTGCGAACGGTTGGATAATCAACGATTACCGCTTTTTTTGCCACTCTCGTCAGTTCACTTAAGAATTTTTCCCATTGCGTCACATGAGCTAAAAAGCGATAACTAATCACCACATCAAAGGCGTTATCCGGGTAGGGTAAATCGAGAACATTTCCGACTTGAAAGGAACAGCGATTACTTTCAAGCCAAGGCTGAATTCTTGCTTGACAAACCTCAGAACTTCCTAATACTGTAACTTGATAGCCATTTTCAATTAAAGGAGCGGTGATTTGTCCATGTCCGCCCCCGACATCCAAAACCGTCGCCTGGGGATAGTCTTGAAGCATTTGTAATGTTGCTTCGGTTTGAATGTTCAGCATCCAAGTTCCAACTGCACCGGAAAACCGAGAAGCATAACCCTCTGAAGAAGTTTCTATATCTGCGGTTTCTGGAAAGTTTGAATTAACAACCATCTTTTTCACCCTGTTACTTAATTTATGCGAATATTCACCGCTTTATTCTTGATTTTGATAGCGAACTTGAACTTGATTGCGAATAAAATTCCAAGGGGTTTGTAAAGAGCCGTAAGGATGCACAACCGTTTCAGGACGAAGTAAAATCTCTTTCATACTTTTTCCGGGTTCTTGTTGATTAAATGAACCCCGAACCTGAAATCCAAAACTGCCGGGTCGAGTAATTTCCGAAGTAAGCGGAAGCGGATCAGTTCCGGGTAAAATTCTTAATCCTTTGGCTTCTGCGAGTTGAAAATAAGCAGGACGACGCCAAAAAATAGGACGTCCGCCATTATCTCCCAAAAATAACGGAGAAGCATCATCAGACTTCAACAGGTTACTTAATACTTTTCCCCGTCGTCCGATCCACTTTCCAAACCCCCAAGGAAGGATGGGTAAACCGCCTGCTTCTCGAATCATTTGTAGGGTTTCTGGAAGGGGAGAACCATCGGTAAAAGTCTGATCGGTGATTAAGGCTAAAACCTCTAAATTTTCTGAGGTAATGATCTGACGACCTGCAATTAAAAACATCCCCTGTTGTTGGGGATTTTCGGCATAAATTGACTCAGGTTCAGATGTTTTATTAAATTTCCAGTCTTCTATCTTTTGCTGTTTTTCTGCATAGTCTACTAATGTTTTAAACCAGTTATTGCCACTTGTTTCTGTCAAGAATAATAGGGAAAAAGAGGGAAGTTTTCCGGGCAGTTTAGCGACAGTTTTTTGAAAGTTTTCAAAGGCTGAATTGAGAAACTGTTCGAGGGAAAAACAGTTATAGATATGAACATGAGCATCTGCTAGAATTAAAGGATGAGCAGAGTCAATCGATTTGGCTAATAGGGAGGTCATCGCTAAGGCTCACAATGGGATTTGTTGAAGTTTGGCTGGGTAAGTTTTATCTTATACCAATTCTTTATGAAGCTGCATCTAATTTATCCCCCCCAGCCCCCCTTACTAAGGGGGGAAGCCGCAGGCGGGGGGATCGAAAAAAGTTGCATAATTAGAAAGAAATGGTATTACTATTCTACTCCACAAATTTTTGAGATTGGGTTTGTTTCCAAAACCATAATCCGGCTAGAATTAGTCCAGAGTAACCCAACTCCCAACCAATAAAGACTAAATGGCTGAGATCAAATAGTCCTCTCGAATGATGAACGCCGGGAAACAGGGGTAAAGAAGATTGAATAGAAACGTCTGAAAAGGGCGAGAATATTTGTACACCTGACCCGCCTGCGGTAAAGATATCCAAGAGTAAATGGGAACCATAAATAATCAATGTCCACCCGATTAATTTTTGGGCGGAGAACTTCTTGAAGCGACTTCCCAATAAACCGATAACCAGACTTAAGCCAACGGTAAAAAGTAGGGTATGGGTTAACCCTCGATGAAATCGTTCTCCCGTTAGTAATTGGGGGATAAAATCAAAGTCAGCCGCGATCGCAATGAAAACCGCAGCAAAAGATTCCCAATGATACCGCTTTCCTTGATGAAAAGGGCGTGATTGTAGGGGAAATAATTCAGATAAAACGTATCCAGAAACAGCGTGAGCGATGGGAGAAGGCATAATTCAAATTAATTAAACACCAGATAAAATAGGAGTATGATGCTTACTTATATTTTTCACTTGTTGGAGTTCTTGCTGGATTTGAGTTGAACTCCAGCCCAACAGATCAGCCATTGTTTCCGCACATAACTGTACAGAACTCTCGTCTAATTCACCTGCACTACCCAGTTCTGTTCGCCGAAACACAACATCACTTAGGGTTTGTGCCATTTCATAATCAACAGCATACAAGACTTGTGCCTTGAGAACCGCATGATCCGATGAACTCGGCTGAGGTAATTTCTTTAAATAGCCTAACACATCTTGATAAACAGAACCGTAATTATAGACTAAACTCCGAATCGTCTCCGATGCAAATCCCTCGGACTGTTTCGTGGTGATTGCCTGTTGTAAGAAAGCGGAAAAATTGCTAATCTCTCCCCCATAAAGTGGTGTTGTTGCGGATACAGACGGGGGTGATTTTTGACCCCAAGATTTAAACAGGTAATCCAGAGTTTTTTGAGCCACATCACGAGCGGTTGTATATTTCACTCCCACAACTGAAATTAATCCACTCAGTCCCTCGGCAGTAAAATCTCGAATTTGATACTGTTTAAGCATCGCAGGTTCGCCTGTTTTCGGATCAATTCCCTTGTAAGGAAGCTGACCTTGATGTACAAATAATATATCTTCTCGGGTTAATTGAGCGGGTGGATAAGCTTCGTTAATTTGATTGATAAACCCTTGAATAGATTCTTCGGAAATTTTAAATTCATCGGGGTTTTGAGGTTCGATTCCTTGCCAAGTCCCAATCATCGATTTTCCTCGCCAGGGAGAGACAAACCAGAAGCGTCCTTTACCCGGTAAACCGACTGCATAATGATTAAATAAAGGGCGAGTAATCACGTTCATCGCCTGGGCTAAACCCATTTGATGTTGAGGGGGTTGAGGTTTGACTAAACCTAAAACATGATTCACCCAAGGCCCACTGGTATTAATAACCGTTTTGGCTTGAATTTCAAAGGAATTTTCACTTAAAACATCTACAACTTTAACACCAGTAATCCGATTTTCCTGTTGTAAAAATCCGGTCACTTTGGTATAATTAGAAAGATCTGAACCTTGCTCAACTGCTGAGTGTAAAAACGCCAGGGTGAGTCGTTCAGAATTGTACACCTGGGCATCGTGAAAAACTGCTCCTCCTGTTAATCCCTCTATCGTTAAACCCGGAACTAATTGTTGACATTCGGTTTTAGAAACGACTCGACCTTTGGGGAGATGTTTTTGTTGATCTGAAAGTCGATTGCGATCAAAACTAACAAGATCGTTGAGTTTTAAAGCGATAGAAAGAGCTTCTTTTCCCTTCGTTCCATGTCCGTAAGTGGGAATGAGAACCGGGAGGGGATGAACGAGATGGGGCGCAATTCCCATTAACGTTGTGCGTTCAGAAATCGACTCTCGCATCCGTTTCAAATCCGCCGTTTGTAGATATCTCAATCCCCCGTGAATGGTCTTTAAACTGTTTGCTGAGGTGGCGCCACCAAAGTCAGATTGTTCGACTAAGGCGACGCTTAAACCCCGTGAACTGGCTTCCCAAGCAACACTTGCGCCGTAGATTCCGCCGCCAATAATCAGGACATCGTAGACCGTTTGGGTTAAAGTCGCAAGGTTTCTTTTCATTACTTTTTATACATCACTCTATCTATCCTACTTGCAACTGAGTCGGAAAGATTTCACGCTGTAACCAACAGTAAAGGCCATTAACGGTTTTGCGAAATGCACTGTAACTGTGTTTTTCTTGAACCAATTGTTGTCCAGCGTTTCCGAGTTGTGAACACAAGTTAGGATTGTTGATCAACTCAATCATACCTTGAGAAAAGTCTTCTGGTGTAGGTTGCGCCAGCATGGAAACTTCTGGAGTTAAAACTTGGGTATGGGTCAGCAAATCAGTTGCTAAAACCGCTTTCCCGCTATCGAGGTAGGAGTAAATTTTCATCGGGGTATTAATCCCTTTTGTCCGAGGAGAGACTAAAATATCAGCCTGAGACAAATAAGCACTCAAGTGTTGAGCGGGACGTTGACCGAGAAAATGTACTTTGTGATTGATTCCCAGTTGAGTGGATTTTGCTTGATATTTTTCAATTCCGGCTGCATCTCCACCAATAATTACTAAGTCGGCTTGATTGGTAGATTTTAAAGTGAGTGCAAAACTGTCTAGCAGCAAATCAATCCCTTGATATCCTTCTAAATTTCCGACATACATCAGGATTTTATTTTGGATACCAAGTTGTTTGCGAATGTCTTCGTTGACTTCTGTTGTCGAGTCTTCTAACAGCGAGATATCAGGCAGTAGAGTTACTTTTTCCGGTTTATAACGAGCGATATCTTCAGCGATCGCATTACAGACCGGAACCACAGCTTTCGCGTTTTGAACTGCCATTTTCTCAAACCAGTTAAACACCCCAGCCAAGGGTTTTAACGCAGGAATTTGCTCGATCATTTGTTGAGCAATGGAGGAATCCATGTCATAAACATAGGGAATTCCAAACATTAGCTTCATCAGTAAGGCGATAAAAACAGATTCTTCTATGGCTTGAATCAGATCATATTTACCGCTCGCCGCCAGTCGCATCACTTTAAAGATCATCAAGAAGTCATAGACTAATTTTTTTCCTGAAAATCCCGGCTTAATGTTTTTAACAAAAGGAACTTTTATGGTTCTGTGGATTCTGACATTCTCGAGTTCAATATCTTTTCCTTCAGGAAAGGTAACAACATCGACTTGGTGATGATTTTCGGATAACGCTCTTAAAAAAAAGCCTGTATTAATCGGGGTTCCTCGGTCTTGATAAAAAGGATGCGGTGCTAAAAACAAGATATTTAGTCCGTTTGATTTTCTTAACTTTTGTTGCCGATAGAGGCGAAAACTTTTGATCTGATGTCTGGCAGCACTTTTGAGTTTAGAGCTAGTCTGACTTGCGAGTACCATTTTTACCCCTCAAAATTATGTACAATATTGTCGTATAAAATTTCAGCCTAAAACCTTCCGATTTTTGGGCTTCTAATCAAGTTAGTCTCCGCCTAAATTTTGATCAAGTTTCCGACTTGATGTGTCAATTCTCAATCCTGATCTGTTAGGCAGAAGAGTTTACAACCCTAACTGAAGAACACTCTAGTTTTGAATAATTATGCTTTAGTCCTTTGTATTTGAATCCTACAATGACATTTCTGAAAAAGTAAGGGGGGTTGTGTAAAACCTTTCAGACAACTGAACCCTTTTATGTAAAGCTTCAGTAAAGATACTGTATTATTAATTTTTAGAGGCTTCAGTAAGTCTACGGAGTTGATCTGTTGTATAAGCACAGCAGGAAGTTCTCCTCTGTATTTTTTCGAGGATGTGGAAGTCCGAATTGATATTCGACTGAGTGCAGCAGTTTGTTAAGAAGTCAATCGCCTCATTGACTCCAGAAAGATTATATGAAATACTTTAATGTTTGGTTCAAATTACGGATGAGGAGACCGTTGACAGTGACCTGTTTTGTAGAATTGCCTCTACCAGTGATCAGTCCTCTTGCTTTCTGCTTTTTGTCGGATTATTTTTTCATTTCATATTAGGCCTCTATTGAAAAGTAACTTCACAAAACTTTAAGCTTTTCGACATATCCTTTTAACTCTCGGGCCATTCTGTCCATGCCTCGTTTTTCATCTTCACGAATAAACGGTAAAAATACCCGTGATATCCATCCTGAAAACTCTTCTCGGTGAATATACTTTGTCCGACCTTCCCCAATTTCTTGCAACTCAAACCAATATTCACCCCGAAAACCCGGAATTTCACAAACCCAACTCAAACAGACGGCCGGTTGTACAACTTTAACAATGGCTTGAAACTCTGTATCTTCGTCAGCCGGACTTCGCCACACCGATAGCCGCAAGATTTGATTCACCTCAAAGGGTAAACTGGAGTCACGGTCAGATAAAAAACTATTCCACTCAACCCAATCTTCTTTTTGATAGAGTGCTTGCCAAACTCGCTGTTTGGAGGCATTAATTTCAATTTCCGTATAAATCGTTGACATATCATTTAAAATTAGGAAAGAGAAAGCCGGAATGCTAGAATTTTTGATTTTTCTTTCGATCATCCCAGACCATTCTCTGCCTGAGCAATTTTACCGTAAATTGCCGCACACGCCCCTACCTTTAGGTATGGGGATACAAGGCACAAGGCAAGGAAATGCTATAATAACTCTACTGGCAGGGTATTCAACCAGTCTAAAAACCCAGCATCTAATCGATGCAATTAACGCCGACTTTTCCTCTAATTAAAGGATTGTTACTCAATGAAATGTCTGATTCTGCTTCTTGGACACCCCTCCATGCTCAACTTCATCGAACTTTAAAAGTACGTCAACTTTTACCTTCCGGTCAACGGCTTTTGGTGGCAGTATCCGGCGGACAAGACTCCCTATGCCTAATCAAATTGCTCCTAGACTTGCAACCGAAATGGGGTTGGGACTTAGCGATCGCTCATTGTGATCATGGTTGGCGCTCTGACTCTGCGGATAATGCTAAGTATATTAAACAACTTGCCCAATTTTGGCAAGTCTTATTTTACGGTAAAACGGCTCAACAAATCCCAAAAAGTGAAGCCGATGCTCGTCACTGGCGTTATCAGGTTTTATCTGAAATTGCTCTAAGTGATGATTACGCCTATGTTGTTACAGGTCATACCCAGAGCGATCGCGCCGAAACGTTATTATACAATTTAATTCGCGGTAGTGGGGCTGATGGCTTACAAGCCTTAACTTGGTGTCGTCCTTTAAGCGTTGAAGCGGATAATAATATATGGTTAGTGCGACCGATGTTAGAAATTTTGCGATCGCAAACGGGTCAATTTTGCCAAGACCAACAGTTAAAAATTTGGTCTGATAGTACCAACCAAGACTTAAAATATGCTCGCAACCGGATTCGTACTGAGTTAATACCCTACTTGCAAACCCATTTTAACCCGCGAACCGAACAAGCTTTAGCGCAAACTGCTGAACTCTTACAAGCCGAAGTAGACTACTTAGAACAAGCCACCGAACAACTGTATCAACAAGCGATCGCATTTGAAGCGAATTCTACCCCTTTAAAAATCAATCGCCTGATTTTACGTCAAGCCCCCCTCGCCCTGCAACGTCGAGTCATCCGTCGTTGGCTGCAACAGATTCTTCCCACATCCCCGAGTTTTGAGATGATCGAGAAGCTGACCGCTTTAATCTCAGCCCCGAACCGATCCCAGAGCGATCCCTTTCCGGGTGGAGCGATCGCCAAAGTTGACGGTGAATGGATATATACAATTTAACCGATGGTCTGACTCACTTTGTTTCGTTAATATTGTTTTAAAACTCAGGTCATGCTGAAACCTGACTCAGTGTGGACAGCATCTCGAAGCTGTTGACTCTTAGTTATTTCAGCCTCGGGGTGTCCTGAACCTAAATTAAAATAGGAAGCGTTTGTATGTATTTACCTGTCTGGCCCGGTAAACCTTATCCTTTAGGCGCACTCTGGGATGGTAAAGGAACAAACTTTGCGTTGTATAGTGAAAATGCAATCGCCGTTGAGCTATGTTTGTTCGACAGTGAAGACCAGGAAACCCGTATTTTCCTCACCGAAGTCCATAACTTTATCTGGCATGGATACATCCCTGGCATTGCACCCGGTCAACGCTATGGGTTTCGCGTACACGGCCCCTATTGCCCCGAAGAAGGTCATCGTTTTAATCCCAATAAGTTACTCATTGACCCCTATGCCAAAGCCTTAGACAGTGAAATTCAGTGCGGAGAAGCCTTGTTTGGCTACTCTTGGGAGAGTGAAGAGCAAGACTTGTCGTTTTCTGAACTTGATGATGCTCATCTCGTCCCCAAAGCCGTCGTCATTGATGAAACCTTTGATTGGGAAGACGATAAACTACTCCGCATTCCCGAACACAAAACTATTATCTATGAGATGCACGTTAAGGGCTTTACCCAACTGCATCCCGACATTCCCTCAGAACTCCGAGGAACTTATGCAGGACTCGGACATCCGGCGGTTATTGCCTATCTCCAGTCTTTAGGCGTTACCGCAGTTGAGTTAATGCCTGTACATCATTTTCTCTCTCAACCGGGACATTTAATCAAAAACGGCCTCAAAAATTATTGGGGTTATGATTCAATTTGTTATCTGGCGCCCCATCAGCCTTACAGTGCAGATCAAACGCCAGGACAACAGGTGCAAGAATTTAAAAAAATGGTGAAAGCCCTGCACAATGGCGGTATCGAGGTGATTTTGGATGTAGTTTATAACCACACCGGAGAAGGCAACCATTTAGGGCCGACATTATCATTGCGAGGAATTGATAATGCAGTTTATTATCGTTTAGTTGAAGACAATCCTCGCTACTACATGGATTTTACCGGATGCGGTAATTCTCTCAACGTTTCTCATCCGCAAGTCCTGAAGCTGATTATGGATAGCTTACGCTATTGGGTGCTGGAAATGCACGTTGATGGTTTCCGGTTTGACTTGGCTTCAGCGTTGGCGCGAGAATTGTATGAAGTCAATAGTTTGGGGGCATTTTTTAATATTATTCACCAAGATCCGGTGTTGTCGGATGTGAAACTGATTGCTGAACCTTGGGATGTTGGGGAAGGCGGTTATCAAGTGGGGAATTTTCCCATTTTATGGTCAGAATGGAACGGGAAATATCGGGATACTGTGCGGGATTTTTGGCGAGGTGAAGATAGCTTGCTAGCTGAATTTGCTTATCGGTTTACCGGAAGTTCAGACTTGTATGAAAATAACGGCCGTCAACCCCACGCCAGTATTAACTTTATCACAGCTCACGATGGTTTTACGTTAAATGATCTCGTTAGCTACAACGAAAAATATAACGAAGCCAATTGTGAGGATAACTGTGATGGTGAAAGCCATAACCGTTCTTGGAATTGTGGGGAAGAAGGCGAAACGGATGATCCAGAGATTTTGGAGTTACGCAACCGCCAACGTCGGAATTTCTTAGTTACATTGATGTTGTCTCAAGGGGTGCCAATGTTAGTCAGTGGCGATGAATTGGGACGCACTCAAAAAGGGAATAATAATGCCTATTGTCAGGATAATGAATTGTCTTGGCTTGATTGGAATTTGCCAGAAAGTAATGCAGATTTACTGGATTTTACCCGTCAATTGATTGATTTTCGGCGTCGTCATCCGGTGTTTCGGCGCCGTCGTTGGTTCCAAGGACAGCCCATTCATGGATCAGTGGTGAGTGATCTGGGTTGGTATAATCCAGATGGCGGTGAAATGACAGAAGAACAGTGGTGTATGGGTTTTGCGAGAGCGATCGCTGTTTTTCTCAATGGTGAAGAAATTCCCGAGGTGGGATTTAAAGGTGAGCGGGTGATGGATGATAGTTTTCTGCTCTTTTTTAACGCTCACTATGAGATGATTGAGTTTGATTTACCCGAAGGTTTACGCGATCGCCAATGGCGGGTGGTGATTGATACGAAAGAGCCGTCTTTTATCACCGATTGGGTGACTTATTCCGAAGATAAAGCTGTACCTGTAACCGAGCGTTCAGTGGTTATCTTGCAACGGTGTTAAAAGCTGAATTCATATTGAGATTAAAAAAGGTCGGGAACGGTGGCTGATTCCCGACTTTATTTTTTGTTGAAATCCCATGTACAATTCTCGAATGCTGACTACAGTCAGATGGATAGGATGCGTATTTAATGCACTTCACTACCGGGCTACATCAATCGGTTGAATGCAGCCGGAGTTCAGGACTAGACATATTGAAAGCTGTCGTCAGTTAATGTCAAACCGGAAGAATTCGAGATAATTCCAATGATCTCTTGAGTCCCCTCGCCAAGATAGAAGATGCGCGTACTTCCCGCTTCTTGTCTCAGCCTATAATCAACCGAACTGCCATGAAGTTGAATCTTATCTTCTAGAGGATTGAACCCGGAAATTTGAGCATAATCATTCCAACTATTAGTGGCGGTGTTACCATCGATGTAGTAGGGTTTTGTTGCATCCCCAAGAATGAACTTATCCGGGCCGTTCTCTCCGGTTAGCACATCCCTTTCACCCTTACCCGGTAAAGAATCACTGGGATTAACATCAATCACTTGCCGATATTGAATGTTACCATCGGGAGCAGGAGTGGGTGTCGGAGTGGGTTCAGGAGTGGGTGTCGGAGTGGGAACTGGAGCGGGCGCAGGTTCGGTTCCTGAAGCGTAGCTAAAGATGTCGCTGTTTAATGACAGTGAGGAAGCGGGTTGATTAAGAATAACTCCAATCAACTCGTCTTTGTAGAAGATGTGGGCATGGGTGTTATTTCTGAGGGTATAATCATCCGGACTACCATGAAGTTGAATTTTATCTTCTGCAAGATTGAACCTAGAAATTGTGGCTTGATCACTGCCCTCCTTATAATAGGCTGTTCTCGCATCCCCAAGAATAAACAGATCTCGGTTGTTCGTTCCACTCAAGTTGTCCTTTTCACCCGCTCCTGGTGAATCAGCGTTGGGGTTAACATCAATCACTTTGTTATACTCAACGTTACCACCATTGTCGGGAGCTGGAGTGGGTGTCGGAGTGGGAACCGGAGTGGGAACCGGAGTGGGTGTGGGTGAGGGTTGCGGTGTTGGTGAGGGGTTTGCTAGGGTTCCAGAATCTAGTGTAATTACCCGCAGAGGGTCAACAGCCGATTGACTGGTAAATGTAACTTCTAAGATGTTGTTATTGGCTCCTGTGATTCTGACCGTATCTTGAGGAAGTCCACTGTTTGGCCCTTCTAGAGTATTCCCACTTGCTAAGACCCTAGCCCGATAGCCAACCAGTTGGTCATTACCATTGAGAGGTTGTAAGGTGCTGGCATTACCAAACAACTCATCATCAGCCATGAAGCCAATAATAGGCTTATCAAAAGTGAAGGTGGCTGTAAAGGTTTTCCGTGTGGACGTGTTGGCATTATTCATATAGATGAAATGGCTGTCAACAACAGTTCCTTTTGGAATCGTTCCTAAATTATTGAGATCATCCCAATCCTGGGGATCACTGATTTTGATATCTTGTGAGAGGGTGACATTTTGAGCTTCGTCAAAGAACAGCAAGCTATTGCCTTTCTCCGCCCACCAGCTTGAATATTTATAGGCAGAGCTGCCTGTGGCATCATTTAACCAAAAATCACTAATATCTATTTCTTTTGCTTGTCCGGTAAAACCAAGAATTGCCATTTAAATCTCCTGAGACTGGGGTAAAACTAATCCGTAAAAACACGGTGATGATTGCTTCTGTTTAAAGCTAACATCTACTTCCCCTAAAAGAACAGGGACTTCTGTAAAGATAAAGTAAATATTCTGTAAATATTCTGTAAATTCTATTCAATTAAACTTGATTAATATCATACAATTTTTTCACGGGTGATCCGGAAATTTTGTTAAATAAGAGCGGAAAAGATGGGTCTTGATCAAGGATTAATTAGCTTCTGTCCCCCAGATAAGCCCTAGTCACTCATGCAAGAGGGAGGAAGCCAAAAGACTGGTGGGAATCAGGGTTGGCATCAGTACCTCTTGTCAGGATGCTATATGAAAGATTTCTAGGCGTTTATCTTTGAGTGCTTGACTTGAATGAATCGTTTCTATTAGAACTTTTTATGATCATTATAACTGACCTAATCTTCCATCACAACTCCCCATTCCATCTCAAATTTTGATTGGATGTTTAAATGGGTTGTCTCCGTTTTCATTAAACGTTTTTCAATCAAACAAATAGCCTGTTGCATGGGTTGCAGATGGGGAGGACGCTTTGGCAACGGCTGATCTAAACAGGAGTAAATAGCAAAAAGAATCTCCATCCTGATTAATGAATATAGAGCAATGGGCAGGGATTAAATAAAATTAATTAAATTTTAACAAAATTTTGACTTGATTTAACTTAACATTAAGTAAAGTTTAATACCCGTTAACCTATGATAGAAGAGGTAATTGTTTTTAATTCCCATACTGGATAAGTACAATCATCGTTGACAAAAAACTAAGTGACTGTTCTGATGTCATCTCTCAATCCGGGTCAGCCTATTTTAGCATCAGCTTGTATTGATCAAAATTTCATTACTGTTTCTCCAGAAACTCCCCTAACACAAGCCATAGAACTGATCAGCTCTAGTAGCCAGCCTGACTCGGGTGTTGATGCTACAACACCTTTGCGAGTGAGTTGTGTTCTCGTGTTAGAAACAGAGAAATTAGTCGGGTTAATGACTAAGCGAGATGTTGTGCGTTTGATTGCGGAGGGGACATCTTTAGAACAGATGAACGTGGCTGACGTGATGACTCGACAGTTAATTGTCTGTCAAACTTCAGAAGTCCAAGATGTCTTACATCTGGCGAAACTCATGGCTGAACATCGGATTCGCCATCTCCCGGTTGTCAACGCCCAATATTACCCAGTCGGTATCATCACCCCAAGCAGTATTCAAGCCGCCGTCGAACCTGCGGGTTTGTTGAAATGTCGTCAAGTCTATGAAGTGATGAGTCAACAGGTGATTTATGCAGCACCCGATGTGACTGTATTAGAACTGACTCAACAAATGACATCTCAGCAAGTCAGTTGTATTGTGATCGCCAAACAACAGGAAAGCGGTAAAATTTCCCCGCTAGGCGTTGTGACTGAAAGCGATATTGTTAAGTTTCAAGCGTTAAAACTTGACTTGTGTAAGCTACGAGCCGATCAGGTGATCAGTAAGTCGCTATTTTGTACTCATCCCGAAGAATCGCTGTGGTTAGCATACCAACAAATGCAGCAGCGTCAAGTGGGACGGTTAGTTGTCGTGAATTCTCAAAATGAACTGCTGGGTATATTAACACAAACCAGTATTTTGCAGATGATTGATTCAACTCAACTGCATGAAATTATTTCTATATTGCAGCAGCAAGTTAAAACGCTACAAATCGAAAAAATGGAGATGCTGCAAAGTCTTAATCAAAATCTCGAAGAGCAAGTGAATAATCAAGCCACTCAATTAGCAACTCAAGCCAGACGAGAGCAACTTTTATCTGAGGTGGCGTTGCGAATTCGCTCCTCACTCAATTTAGAGACAATTCTCAATACAACCGTTCAAGAAGTGCGTCAATTACTGAATACTGATCGGGTGATTATCTATCAGTTTGACTCGGAATGGAATGGAAAAGTTGTGGTAGAATCAGTCAGTCAATCGGGCTTTTCTGTCCTAGATCGGGTTGTCAAGGATAGATGTTTTCTAGAGGCTTGGCTGGAACCTTACCACAAGCGAAAAAGCAAAGTTTTTCACGATATCTATACCGATAGTTTAAGTGATTGTCACGTGAAGTTTCTAGAACAGTTTCAAGTCCGATCAAATTTAATCGTTCCGATCCACGTTAATGATCAACTTTGGGGACTTTTGATCGCTCATCATTGCACTCAGCCTCGATATTGGCAACCCCAAGAAGTCTTTTTTCTAGAGTCACTCTCTGTACAAGTCGCGATCGCCATTCAGCAAGCGGCTTTATTAGCAAAAGTCCAACAGATGAATAGCGAACTCGAAGCCAGAGTTACTCAACGAACGAACGAACTCGATCAAGCTAATGCTCGGTTACAACAAGAGTGGGTTGAGCGTCTACAGATGCAAACCGCTTTGTCTGAAAGTCAAGCTCAATTAGCCCGAATTTTAGATATTGCAGAGGATGCGATTATTTCAGTGGATCAATCACAACGGATTATATTATTTAATCAAGGTGCTGTTAAAATCTTTGGCTACAGTCCACAAGAAGCTATTGGTCAACCCCTCGATCTTCTTTTACCTGAATCCCTGAAAATACAGCATCGTCAACATATTCAAAACTTTTGCAAATCTGACACAACTGCTCGCAAAATGGGCGATCGCAGTCCGGAAATTTTGGCTCGTCGTCGGGATGGAACCGAGTTTCCCGCCGAAGCATCAATTTCTAAACTAAATACTCAAAATGGCATCGTCTTAACGGTTATTTTGCGAGATGTTTCTGAACGTCAAGAAGCACAGCAAAAACTCAAAGATTCTCAAGAAAAACTGCAATCAATTCTCGAAAATATCCCGAGTTTTATTAGCGTGGTAGATCGCCAAGGACGGATTTTGTTTGTTAATCATTTGACAGCAGGTGGTTCATCTTCAGAAGTGATCGGGAGTGAGATTTATGACCATTTACCCTTGGAGAATAAAGAAATCTATTCTCAAGGGATTGAACAGGTATTTCAATTGAATGTTGGAGTGAGATTCGAGACTCACACACAAAAAACTCCAAAGGGTGTAACTCAATATGAAGAAGTCAGAATTGCTCCCTTCTCTGAAAATAAACAGATTGAAGGGGCTGTGATTATTACGACGGATATTAGCGATCGCAAGCAAACTGAAGAAGCTCTAGAACGTCAATATCAACAAGCTCTTTTGCTGCGTCAAATTACCGATGAAATTCGTCAAAGTCTCAATACTCAACACATTTTTGAAACAACAGCTTTGCAAATCGGACAAGCTTTTCAAGTGAGCCGTTGTTTAATTCATAGTTATAATGCCCAGCCCTCACCCGAAATTCCTTTAGTGGCTGAATATCTCAAAGATTCTTATCCCTCTATGAGAGGCGTTGAAATTCCAGTTCAAGGTAATCCTCATATGGAATTTGTTTTGAAAAATAATCAAGCCAGTGTTGTTTATGATGTCGATGATGAACCTTTATTTGAGCCAGTGATTCATCTCTATCATCAACTACAAATTAAATCGATGTTATCGATCCGTACTTCCTATCAGGGAAAACCCAATGGTATGATTGGGGTTCATCAATGCGATCGCTATCGAGTCTGGACTGTTGATGAAATTAAGCTCTTAGAAGATATTGCGGCTCAGGTGGGAATTGCTCTGGCGCAAGCTCACTGGTTGGAGAAAGAAGTCGATCGCAGTGAAGAGTTGAGCCGCAAAAATATTGATCTAGAACGAGCTAAACGAGAAGCAGAAAAAGCCAACGCCGCGAAAAGTGAATTTTTGGCAAATATGAGCCATGAAATTCGCACACCGATGAATGCCATTCTGGGTTTTGCAGACTTGCTTCAGTCGAGTGTGAGTGAGCCGCAGATCAAAGCCTATGTGGATACGATTGTTGCCAGTGGTCGTACTCTGTTGGCTCTGATTAATGATATTTTAGATCTATCTAAGATCGAAGCGGGGAAATTAGAACTTCACTATGAACCGACGAATTTACGGAGTATTGTTACAGAAATTCAGCAAATTTTTCAACAAAAGGTGTTAGAAAAAAGATTGTTCCTGTATGCAGAAATTGATCCAGCTTTACCCCTAGCCATTCAACTCGATGAGGTTCGGATTCGTCAAATTTTGTTTAATGTTGTTGGGAATGCGATTAAGTTTACCCAGAAGGGATCTATTAAAATAGAGGTGGGTTGTGAGTCATTCCAAGAACAGAAAATCAACCTAAAAATTCGAGTCGAAGATACCGGAATTGGGATTGCACCGGAATCTCAGAAAAAAATCTTTCAAGCCTTTACCCAAAGTGATGGTCAAAGTACCCGCAAATACGGAGGAACGGGTTTAGGATTAGCGATTACAGAGCGTTTAGTTCACTTACTCAATGGTACGATAGAACTCTATAGCCAACCAGGAGAGGGTAGCGCCTTCTGCTTCTACTTTCCGGATTTAGAGATCACATCAATGTCTTCAGAAACTGCATCAATAGTTCCAGTTGATGATAATTTAAACCAGTTTAAGCCTGCGACAATTTTAGTGGTTGATGATGTCGCTTCTAATCGAGATTTAATTGCGGGATATTTTTCACAAACACAGCATAAATTATTTTTTGCCAATGATGGTCAAGAAGCAATTCAGCTTGCGGAAATCTATCAACCTCATCTGATTTTAATGGATTTGCGGATGCCTCGGATGGATGGTTTAGAAGCCACTCATTATCTCAAGAAATGTGATCAAACTCGTCAGATTCCCATCGTGATTTTAACGGCATCTTCACAACGCTTAGACGAGGAAGAATTAAAGGGTTTGTGTGAAGGATTTATCCGAAAACCGATTAGTCGAAGTCAATTGGTAGCGGTATTGAAGCCGCTTCTAGAGCCATTATCTCCCGAACTTATTCAAGCTGAAACTGATCAACCATTACACCCCAGTTTATCGTTGTCTGAAGCAGCAATCGATCACTCTCCTGTATCAGAAGTCTTTCCTCAAAAATCGATTCGTATACCGGAATTGCTGACTAAGCTGAATCAGGAAGCCGAAACCTCTTGGCAAGAACTTCACTGTACCATGAAAACGCGGGATCTTGAACAGTTCACTGCCCGTTTACAAGCTTGGGCGGAGGAACATCAATCTCAGATATTAGCAGAATATGTGAACAGATTAACTCAGCAGCTTAATGAATTTGATTGGGATAAATTACCTCAAACCGTAGAAGATTTTACAACAGTTATTGCATCTATTAAAAAACAGGAGTTGGAAACCCTATGACAGATGAATTGTTAACCCATCTAGAAGACTTTCTAATTCTTGTTGTTGATGATATTCCAGCTAATCTCAAGGTGATGAAAGAGATTTTAGAACCCGTTGGCTATAGTGTGACTTTTGCTCGGAGTGGAGATCAGGTTCTCGAACGAGTAAAACTGGCAAAACCCGATCTAATTTTACTCGATTTAATGATGCCTGAAATCGATGGGTTGCAAGTTTGTGAAGCGTTAAAAGCAGAACCCAAAACTCAATATATTCCGGTGATTTTTCTCACCGCTAGCCAAGAAGAAGAACATCTTATTCAAGCTTTTGAATTTGGAGCGGTTGATTATGTAACTAAGCCTTTTAGAAAACCTGAACTTTTAGCTCGAGTCAGAACTCATCTATTACTAAAGTATACGGTTGATAAACTGCGAGAGACTCAAATCGAACTTCAAGAAGCTCTAGAAGCGGTTGAAAAATTAGCTCGACTTGATCCACTAACAGGTATTTTAAACCGTCGCGCTCTCATGGAAATTGCGGAGCAAGAAATGAATCGAGCCAAGCGCTACGGTACGCCTTTTTCTATTCTATTGCTCGATGTCGATCATTTCAAACAAGTTAATGATACCTATGGTCATCCCGTCGGAGATCAGGCGCTTTGTGCTGTTGTTGAAAGTATCCTCAATGGTATTCGTCAAGTCGATTTTGTGGGTCGCTATGGCGGTGAAGAATTTGCCGTTATTTTACCCCAAATTTCGACAGACTCGGCTTGGAAAGCCGCCGAACGGATTCGTTTACAAATTGAAAAAATGACGATTTTCACAGAACAAGGAGAATTAAAATTAACAGTGAGTATTGGGGTAACAACCTATGAGCGAGAGGATAAAATAGTTGACCAGCTTTTCAAGCGAGCCGACCAAGGATTATATCAAGCAAAAGCTGAGGGAAGAAATCAATCTTGTCAGGTTTAACTGATACTGTTTCTCCTTAATCATGCAACTAATCCCCAGTTATTAAGGGGGCTAGGGGGATAAATTAGATGCAACTTCACCCAGAATAGGGATTAGTTAACTTATAATAGGTGAATTGCTGTTAGCCCGTTAGCCAAAATCGTTGAATTCATCAACCTATGTCCCCACGTTTACTGACCTTTCCAGCTTTAGCAACGCTGACAACTCTGTTCAGTGCAACTCCTTTAACAGCCCTAGCACAAATAGTCCCCGATAACACATTAGGTTCGGAAAACTCTGTGGTTACTCCTAATATTAACATTCGCGGAATTAATAGCGATCGCATCGATGGGGGTGCGGTTCGAGGGGGAAATTTATTTCATAGTTTTCAAGAATTTAATATTAGAGAGGGACGGGGAGCCTACTTTTCCAATCCCGATAATATTATCAATATACTAACTCGCGTTACCGGGGGAAATATCTCAGAAATCCTCGGAACATTAGGCGTTTTGGGGAATGCTAACCTATTTTTAATTAACCCTGCGGGGATAGTCTTTGGGCCAAACGCAAGATTAGATGTAGGCGGTTCATTTTTTGCCACAACAGCCGATGGAGTATTATTTGAAAATGGCTTTGAATTTGCCGCGAGTAACCCCGAAGCACCGCCATTATTAACGATAAATATGCCGTTGGGATTGAATATTCGAGAAAATCCAGGCGCTATTGTTAATCAAACGTTACCACAACTCGTTCGGTTGGATGAAAGTCCGTTAAGAAATGATGCAGGATTTCTGATTCCACAAGGCTTAAACGTTCCCAGAAATCAAACCTTAGCATTAATAGGCGGAGATGTATTATTTGATGGAGGCGTTGCAATTTCTCCGGGTAGTCGAATTCAATTAGGAGGCTTATCAGAAGCCGGAATTATTGAATTAACAAATGTAGGGGCGAATAGCAATACGCCCATTCTTCAGTTTCCCGATAATATTCAACGAGGGAATGTAGCGTTAACCAATCAATCAGAAATTAACGTTCGTGCAGATGGAGGTGGAGACATTAATATTAATGCGAGAAATGTTGAGATATCGGGTGGAAGTGTTATTCGAGCGGGAATAGATAATGGATTGGGTTCTATTGAAGCGGAAGGTGGGGATGTTAATATTAATGTTCAGGATAATGTTTTTATAACAGGTGCAGGAAGTTCGATTATAAATGCTATCGATACCAATGGAATTGGTCAAACAGGAGATATTAACATCACAGCTAATTCACTCTCAATGAATAATGGAGCGTTTATCAATACACTTATTTTTGGACAAGGAAACGCGGGGAATATCAATATAAAAGCCGCATCCGTTGAAGCTTGGGGTACTTCTCCTAATGGTGAGTTTCGGAGTGGTTTTTTTGCTAATGTCAGTGAGACAGGTATTGGTAATGCAGGAAATATTTACATAGAAACCGGACAATTACGATTAACAGAGCGAGGGCTAATTCAATCTAGTACCTTTGGACAAGGGAATGCAGGTTCTATCTCGATTTTTGCAACCGATTCTGTGGAGTTAGCAAACAGTTCTATTTTGGGTGGAATAGCAGAAAATGCAGTTGGAGATACAGGAAATATTGAAATTTCAACCTCATCGCTTAATGCAATAAATGGACAGATTAGTTTAAGTGCATCAGGGAACGGAAACGCAGGAAATATTTATCTTGAAGCACAGCAGATTAATCTTTCAGATTCTATTGTATTCGGCGAAACTTCTGGAACGGGTAATCTCGGAAATATTACTATCGATACGGGAACTTTGATGCTTCGCGATGGTGCCGATATTCGGCTTGATGTTAACCCAGAAGCAACAGGTTCAACGGGGAATATAACCGTTAACGCTTTTGAGTCTATAGAAATAATAGGAGTTTCACCGACTGGCATTACCAGTCGAATTGCTACTCGAACACTAGGTAATGGTAGTGCAGGAAGCGTTATTATTAATACTCCTAGATTAGCCGTTCGGAATGGAGGGAGAATTTTTGCTAGTAGCTTCAACACCGGACAAGCAGGAGATGTCATTATAAACGCTTTAGAATCCGTTGAAGTAAGTGGAGGAAGCCCCGTTCAAATCGATTCAGAATCCGTTGAATTTGGTAAAGAACCTGCCATTTCTCCTGAAGATTTCACTGCATTTTTTAGTGACATATCAACCAGCAGTGATAATGTAGAAGGAAGCGCAGGAAGTGTTTTCATCACGACAAATAAACTCACAATTCAAGAGGGAGGAGAGATTGGAACTTCTGCTACAGGAAGGGGGAGTTCGGGTGTTGTACAAGTCAAAGCAAATGAAGTGGAGATAGCAGGAGAGTTGACTATTGATGGAGGCTCCTCAACAAGCGGCTTAACTGTTTTTACAAATGGTGAAGGAACCGCAGGAACTCTTAATTTAGAAACCGGACGATTAACCATTCGAGATGGAGGTCGTATATCAGTAAGCAGTTTAAATGGGAGTCGTGCAGGTTCCATCAATATTCAAGCTTCTGTTGTTGAATTAATTGGTGATGGAAGATTTCCCAGTAGAATTTCTGTGACAACAAATAGGATACCAGACGAAACATCTACTAATGTAGAATTTAGCGGTAGTAGCGTGGGAAGTATCACACTCGAAGCAGACCAATTAAGAATTCTCAACGGAGCAGAGATCTCAAATTTTACAGGGGATATAGGGAGTTCTGGTTCAATAGATATTCGTGCAAATACTATCGAAATTAGTGGTAGGGGAACTCGAACGATTACCTTATCAACCGGAGAAACCACAATAGGTAGCCAAATTTCCGCTCAAGCGGGTAACGGAGGCAACACCGGAGATATTTCAATTACGACACAAAGATTAATCGGACAAGATGGAGCATTAATTAGAACTTCTGGTTCGGGAACCGGTTCTTCTGGTTCAATTCAAATACAAGCTCAAGAGGTTTTATTTAATGATCAAGTTAATATTTCCAGTGGAACGGATGGTGCGGGTAATGGAGGAGATATTACTGTTGAAACCGAACAAATTAGACTGCTGAATAACTCTGTAATTTTTTCAGGAATTAATTTCAATGAATCTGAAATCATTGCTGTTGAAATTCCGCCTAGTCGCCGAGGAGGAACGGTCTTCATTAAAGCTTCAGAATCGATTGATATAGATGGAGAAGAAACATCAATTTTTACTGGGATTTCAGAAGGAGCCATAGGAAATGGGGGAAATCTCATTATTGAAACAGGAAGTTTAACCGTAAGCAATAGAGCTTCATTATCTACAGGAACTCAAGGAAATGGGAATGCGGGTTTTATGAATATACAGGCTGAAAATATTGAATTAACAGATCGAGCTTTTGTCATCGGATTGGTTTCCGAAACTGGAGTGGGTAATGGAGCCAATATCACCATTGAAACTGAGAATTTAACACTTCGTGATCAAGCTCAATTATTCACAACAACTGGCGGAAATGGTAATGCAGGTTCAGTGAACATACAAGCCGAAAATATTGAGTTAACAGATCAATCTTCTATCCTTGCGGACGTTTCTGAAACGGGGGTGGGTAATGGAGGAACGGTTACTGTTGATGCTGAACAATTAACGATTAGAAATCAATCTAGTATTATAGTAAACGGTGACGGTGTAGGTAATCCCGGAAATATAGACGTGAGTGCTTCCCAAGTTCGTTTGGAACAAGCAGCTCTATTCGCAGATTCAGTAACAGGTGAAGGTGGAAATATTACTATCAATTCACCCGATATTAGCGTGCGGCGTCAAAGCGCAATTTCTGCCGCAGGAAGTCAAAGCGGTCAAACGTTTGATGGAAATATTGATATTAATTCAAACTTTTTAGTGTTGTTGGAAAATAGCGAAATTATTACCAGCGCTTTTGACCCAACAGGAGGCAGCAATATTAATATTCGTCCTTTAGGTAATTCAGAACTGGCTATTTTACAATCTCAAAATAGTATTATTAATGCTGCTGGAGAACTTTCTATTGATACAACGCTTAATTTTGACCCGCCTGAATCAACTCAAGTCGAAGTGGTTGATCCGGCTGCATTAATCGCTCAAGACCCCTGCAAACAAAGAGGAGACAGTCAATTTATTATAACGGGACGAGGCGGTATTGCATTCAACCCCACTCAAGATTTATTTTCAGTTCCCGAGTTAGAATTATCCCTTATTGAACCTGTGACTCCTTCAGTTAATCGTTCCTCCCAACGTCGTCAACAACAATCAAAAAAACGAGATAATCATCCGATTGATTCTAGAACTATTGTTCCGGCGAGGGGATGGATAAGAGATGAGAAAGGAGACGTTATATTAGTGGGTTATGACCCAACAAAAACGGGAGTTCAGCGTCAACCTCAACCCACTCCCCATCAGTGTAATCCTGAACAGTAACGCTATCAACTGCTAGAGCGATGATTGGCTCGTTTTCTTTCCTGAAGTTTTTATACCATGAGCTTACCCATTCCTGCCTCTGTCTAACGGATGATCCTCTGCCGAAAGTGGTGATTTTGGGGCGACTGTCCCTGTCTGGCGATCGCACACCCTCATCACCCTCTGCCCAAGGCTATCAAACTTTTTTCTATTTTGTAACTTTAGTAACAGAAATTCCTGTAATTGTTTTATTCCTTTTCAGGAACTTCTATAATAAATAGAGAAAGGTTTGTGATGAATTAATTTATTTTTCCTCTAATTAAATAAATAAAAATAATGATAAAATATTGAATCTTCTTTTTTTCAATTGACTGAAAATTCTCTCCTGAAAATCTATAAAAAGTCGAATTTTTGCTGGAAGATGATTTCTTGAGCGAGGCTGTATAGCAGTGATCATCGTTACTCTGCACAGAGAAAATTTTTGAGGAGCAATCAGACTGAGAACTTCAATATTTTCTCTGAGTAAATCTAAAAAAAATATAATTGTTTTTTGATCAAAAGAATAAAGGATGGAGTACAATTACTTACATGAAACGGAAGACGAAAGTCAAAGTAACCCGGAGATTGTAAGAAGAAATACAACACCCAAAAATCTCACTTACTTTTCGATCACTTTTGCCTAACTTTCAAGTAACACCCAGACCAATAAAACGTCTGGAACACATTACTTTGTTCTTACTGACAGGGTTATAGGATTGGTTTAATGTTAAGAACATACCG
Organism: Limnoraphis robusta BA-68 BA1; assembly: GCF_034932365.1. Classification (NCBI taxonomy): domain Bacteria; kingdom Bacillati; phylum Cyanobacteriota; class Cyanophyceae; order Oscillatoriales; family Sirenicapillariaceae; genus Limnoraphis; species Limnoraphis robusta. Next base: position 32,817 of record NZ_JAYGHR010000085.1, read on the forward strand.
AACAAAACAACCTCTCTTTAAGCACCTGGAGGTCAAACTTATGAAAAGCGCAATCAAAGCATTCGTCACCACCGCTATCGTAACTGCTGGTTTAGTCATTGGTATTTCCCAAGCCAAAGCTCAACCGGATACATTTACTAAAGAACGGGTTGTCTTTCAAACAGTTGAAATTGACCCAGAAAAGAATCAATATGGTACGGTTCCCATGATTGTACGGGAAACCTACGACACTCGTTATCCTGGTCTTCTCGGTGGAAATTCTTTACTGAAACGGGAAGTCGTCCAGGTTGCATCTGAACCTTTAGTCATTTGGCAAGTGACTCTTTCTTCTAGCGATCCTCAAGGATCATACACTCCGGAACGTCGCGCCCAAGCCATTAGCACTCGTTTAACGAACTTGGCTGAATCTTTAGGCGTAACGACTTTAGAAGAAATGTATCAAGCCGGAGTCGTCAACTATGAAACAGTAATCTTTGCTTCAGCAGAACCGGGTGACGCTAATTTTGAAAATGTAGTGTTCACCTTATCTCCTGGAAATCGGGAACAAGGCGATGTGTTCGTTGAACACTTGCAAGACTACGGAGATGCAACTGCGAGTGGTGAGCCGCTTTACAACTAATTGAGCTTACCAGATGGAACCCTCGGGAGTTGTTACAAAAGCAACAAAATAGATTGGTTTTGGCAACTCCCGTATTCTCCAACGCTAAACAACGCTCAACGAACTTGATCGCCTTGATTGAAGAATCGTCAACATATCAGAACTTCACGAGGGCTTACTATGAAAGCAATCCAATTCACCACCGCACTGCTTCTAACGGCTAGCTTTGCCTATCCCTCCTTCGCTCAAGAAGAAATCTCCGCAGTGACAACAACTTCTTATTCTAGAGTGCAAGAAGTTCACGAGACTAACAATCAAGTTCTTGATCAAGATCTCAACAATAATGTGTTGAGTGTCAGTTTAGATCAATTGGAAGTTCAGTCTCAGCCTGGACTCTCGCGCAACAATCTCAATCAAGTGAGTGAAAACATTAACTCACAGATGGACAAGAACCAGCAGAGATGGGAAGTAGAAGTTGACTGGGAGAATAACAAACTCAAACGTTACTTCTAATCTCTAGTCTCTATGAACTCGGTCAAGAAAGCATCAATTCAGGGAAGCATCGAAAGCTCAAATCTGACAATCACAGAAGCCTGTATTATGGCGATCGCCATCATTACAACTCTCAGCCTTCAAGTTCATGTCAAATCTCAAAAGACACAACTGACATTGAGACTTGAGCAAAATCTTCCCTCCCTGACAGAGTGCAAGTCTTCTGAGATGAAAGTTTCCAACCCAGTTGGACAATAACGCTTTCCTCAACCCGAAAAAATTCATCTCCCCAGTGCAGTTCACTATTCAATTATCTCAACCCCATCTACAGAGGAACTGATCATGTTTGGCAAATCAATCAAACTCAACAATCAAAACCTGAATAACCCCGTGAAAATTTCTGCGGCTGTTGCTTTAGTCACGATTGGTTTGTTAGGCGTGATCAGCGAAACGCCTAGAACACCTTCCGCTCGATACCATAGCGAAGATCATACAGAAGAAATCAATCGCATCAGACAGGGAGGAGTCACCATCTATCGCTACGAAGTAACAGACCCCACTACAGGTTCAGCGATCTCCGTCTCCAAAATTCAAAACCAGTAATCTGGAGATCAGACAGTCTGAGGCAAGCAGCGACTAAGACATTCCGCGTAACGGCATATTAGAAATGGGAATCGCCCAACTGAGAGCTTTCATTTGTTGAACTTGTTCAGGAGAAGGAGCGGAACCATCAGTATAGCGATAAACCTTATCGGCTGAGAGGGCAAACTTAGAACGACCGTTAATCGCAATCAGTTCACCCCGTTGGTTAAACACAGGGCCACCACTCATTCCACTACGGATGTCGTTGGTATAACCCAGTTGATAGCCTTCAACTAAGGTTCGGTTCGGTACCATTCCCACTTGACCTTCAGTGAGTTGAAACGGCCGATTTCCCCAGTCCCGAGTGTCTTGCATCTGTCCTGGCGTTGTATTCAACCAATTGGGAAATCCCGCCGCCATCACCTTTTCTCCGACAGCAACCCGATTGCTATCTCCCATCGTTGCCACTTGATAGGAGCGACTGCTATTAAACTGCAAGACTGCTAAATCGAGATGGTTGGATGAGGAAACCAGACGTCCCCCGTGCATTTGTCCATCTGCGGTCAAAATCATAAAATTACCGGAGTGATTTCCGACCACATGAGCATTTGTAATCAGGGTGTATCCTTGTCCTGAACGGTTAATAATCACACCCGACCCAACACTACGATTGGCAAAAATTCTCACCGTTACCTGACGTGCCATTTCTGAGACTGAAGCTGGCGGGAGGTTTTCGGAAGCTGAAGGGGAAGACATGGTATAAGCAGCAGAATGAGATGGAGTGCGACTGTCAGCCGCCGGGAGGTTAACCCCAAGAAAGAACAATGAGGCACCGATCACCTGAGTTCCCAATACCACCGTTTTCAAAAATGAACGAGACAATTGGGGAACGGCAGCAAAACAGTTTTTATTGGATTGATTTTGATTAAAAAGCATAGTATCTGGTGTTTTTGTTGTAAATTGTGTTTTTTTCAAAAAAATTCCGATTGCCTCGAGTGATCGCCGTCGATCTGCTTCTGTCAATCCCATCTAAAATCAGGATGCCCAAAATTAAAAAAATAAAATTCACACCACAGTCTTAGTCAGCTAGCGTAGCAGTTGAATGACCAAACGGCAAGATCAAATTAGGGATCACAGTCATTCGTTGTTAACGGCTGATGACTCGGCCGACTTTGGACAACATCAAATTCACTCAAGCCCTGGGTTGCAAGGAATTATACGGATTCAAAATCTGATCGTCGGAAAATAGCAGATGTTCATCATATAGCGATAACGACCCCAAATGTATCCTTCTCAAAGATAGTTAGGGAAACGCTCCATCAACTTGACCCATCAGAAGACATCGCTAAAATAAAGACAACTTTCGGCACTATAGTGCTGTCACGGAAAACAGATCAGTTTGCGACTGTGGTTGATTTTTCAGAGGGATTGAGAGAACACATGAGGCGACTGAATAACGATCACAATAATTTTGAATCATCCGGTGCAACCTTCAGACTGTCTTGTCCGCTCCCCGATAGACAGACCCGTGAACCTTTCCGACTGCGTGGAACTTCCGCCCCGAAAAGTTCTACCCGCTTGGATCTAAATTGGGTACTCGCCACCTCGGGCGCCCTCTCCCAAGAACTCGAACTTAACAATCTCCTGATTCAATTAATCGAGGTGATTCTAGAAACCCCAGTCGCTAGTCAAGCATGGCTGATTCTCGAAAAATCCGGTCAATGGGTAATCGAAGCCTCTGGAAGTCTCGAGTCTGAGACTGTAGACATCTTACAATCTCTGCCCTTAGAAACCGTTGAAAGTCCGTTGATGAGGCTGATTGTTAATCGCGTCCTTCACACTCAAACTTCTCTGCTGTTGAACGATGTTGAGAATGAAGTGGATCTCATTCCTAATAGTCCCGTTAAACCTCTGTCTCTCCTTTGTCTGCCCCTGCGACTTCACGGTGAACTGATTGCTATTTTATACTTAGAAAATTATTTCACATCCTACGCTTTTACTCCCGAATATCGAGAACTGTTTAATCGTCTCTCTCCAGGGATGGCGAGCGCCTTAAAAAATGCTTGTCGATACAGCAATCTCAATCAAAAAGTTACTGAAAAAACTCAAGCCCTTTCGGAAACCTTGAGTGAGTTAAAAAAGACTCAAAAAAAACTGGTACAATCCGAAAAAATGGTCGCTCTCGGACAACTAATTGCGGGAATTGCTCACGAAGTTAATACGCCTTTGGCAGCAATTTATGCTTCGGTTCAGAACCTTTCTCATGCCTTTGATCGCACCTTAAAACAACTGCCTTCTTTACTGGGAAAATGGTCTGGAACTCAACAAGAAGATTTGATGGCATTATTAGCCGCCTGTCGCCCGAGTCATATTCCTCCGTCTTTCCGAGAAGAACGTCAGTTCAAACGCAGCCTGGAAGAACAGTTAACCCGCCAAGGAATTGAACAAGCAGAAACAATCGCCACCATGTTAGTCGAAATGGGGATAACAGAAGCAACGCCTGGGATTTTACGCCTCTTACAAAATCAGAATCATAGCGAAATTTTAGACACGGCTTATCATTTGACGCTGCAACAGAGAAATAGTGAAAATATTAAGCTGGCTGTCGATAAAGCTTCAACGATTGTTTCCGCTCTCAAACGTTACGTTCATCCTGATCCTTGCGATCGCATGATTAGCGCTCAAATTGCTGAAGAAATTGATAGCGTTTTAATTCTTTACCAACATCAGTTAAAACAGGGGATTCAAGTGAGTACCAGCTATCAAGATCTACCTGAGATTGTATGTTATCCTGAACAACTCAATCAAGTCTGGGCTAATCTGATTCATAATGCGATTCAGGCAATGGGACGTCAGGGAAAATTAGACATCACCGCGACTGGCCATCAGGGTTTGATCCGAGTTCAAGTGACAGACTCCGGTTGTGGTATTCCTGCTGAGATCCAAGACAAAATCTTTGAACCCTTCTTTACGACTAAGGTCGCCGGAGTTGGGACAGGCTTGGGGTTAGATATTGCCCGTCAGATAATTCAGCAACATCATGGACAGATAGAGGTGGAAAGTCAACCAGGACGAACAACCTTTACAGTCTGGTTGCCCATTCATCAGGCCATTACATCTTCGAGTAAAATCAGTTCAATTTGAACAGATCGGGTTGAAATTTCAGCTTATCCTGATGATTAGGGTGGGAAAATAGTCAATCTTTAAACCCACTGGATCGACAGGGTTAATCGCATCGGACATCCGTTGACTCAATCATTCGAGAGGGTCTGTTTGGGTTAGAATAAATTTCCGAGTCAGTAAAAATTCTTACGGCTTTAGTCTTTTCAGAGAGACTTAAACGTTAACCTCAAACTCAGTCTAATATAAACTTTAATTGATTATTCAAAAGAATTGACCTCTAAAACCAGAATCAAAGTTGGGAATCTCCTTGAAAATCATTAATTTTCAAGACGAAGAGGTTGGGAAACAAAAAATATAGAGGGAGAATCTATGGGCAAACCCGCTATTATTTGTGTAGATGACGAACGAGTTGTGCTGATTAGTCTACGGGATCAGCTCTTACCCTATTTGGGAGAAAAATATAATATTGAACTGGCAGAAAGTGGAGAAGAAGCCCTAGAAATTCTAGAAGAGTTACAAAGCGAACAGATGGAAATTCCCTTAATCATCTCTGATCTGATCATGCCCAAAATGACTGGAGATGAACTCCTCAAACAAGTTCACGAGCGCTCGAGCAAAACCCTAAAAATTCTCCTGACTGGACAAGCCAGCACCGTAGCTATTGGCAATGCAGTTAATAGCGCCAGTCTCTATCGTTATATTCCCAAACCTTGGAATGAAACCGATCTGTGTTTAACCGTAACCGCCGCTTTACGAAGTTATCAACGGGACAAACAACTCTCCGCCCAAAACACCGCTCTCCATAAAATTAATCAAGAATTAGAACAACTCAATGCCAGTCTCGAACAAAAAGTAGCCGAACGAACTTGGGAACTCGAAGAAAAAAATCGCCTACTAAAACGTGAAGAAGAACAACTGAGAAAAAGTGAAGAACGTTGGCAACTGGCCCTACGAGGAAGCAATGATGGCATCTGGGACTGGAATTTGAAAAGCAGTGAAACCTTTTATTCGAGTCGTTGGAAAGAAATGTTAGGTTATGAAGATCACGAGATCGGAAATACCCTCGATGAATGGTCAGGGCGTGTGCATCCTGATGATTTTCCCCTAATTTTAGCAGCCATTGAAGAGCATACGAAGCGCAAAACGACTTACTTTACGTTTGAGTTTAGAATGCGCTGCAAAAATGGTGAATATAAATGGATTTTATCTCGTGGACAAGCCCTGTTTGATGAGAATGGAGAAGCGGTTCGGTTTGCAGGTTCTCACGCCGATATTAGCGATCGCAAACGCGCCGAAGAAGCCCTGGAATATCGCGCCCAAAAAGACAATTTACTCAGTCGCATTTCCGAACAGTTTCTCAACCAAGATACTGATGCAGGAATTCATCTAGCCTTGCAAGCCACAGGCGAATTTATGGACTGCGATCGCGTTTATGTTTTTCGTTACACCGATAATCATACCAAATTAACTCAAACTCACGAATGGTGCGGTCAGGATGTTCCGTCTTTCATTCAAGATTATCAAGGAGTTCCGATTGAAGTTTTTCCTTGGTTTGTGCAAACGATTCTTAAAGGTAAGCCTTTTCAAGTTTCCAGTATTGCTCATTTACCCGATGTGGCCGAGGCAGAAAAAGCCGAACTGAAACGCCTAACAACCCAATCTTTATTAATTGTTCCGATGCAATTAACTGGGCTAGAAGTTAATCAAGATGTCGGGTTTATTGGTCTTGATAATGTACGATCACCACGAGTTTGGAGTCAAGAAGAGATTAACTTAGTGCGACGAGTCGGGGCGTTAATTGCGATCGCTCAAGCTAAATATGAAGCTGAACTGGCTTTACGAGACTCAGAAGCCCGCTTTGCTGGCATTTTAGACAATGCAGACGAAGCGATTATTTCCATTGATGAAACTCAACATATCACTCTATTTAACCAAGGAGCAGAAAAGATTTTTGGCTATTCTCAAGCCGAAGTTCTCGGTCAACCCCTTGATATTTTACTGCCTTTACGGTTTATTGAAGATCATCATCAGCATATTAAAAATTTTACCCAAACCTCATTATCGGCTCGTAAAATGAGCGAACGAAATACCGTATTTGGCCGACGTCGAAATGGAGAAGAATTTCCCATTGAAGCTTCTATTTCTAAATTACAACTGGGAAAAAAACGGATTTATACCGCTTTTGTTCGTGATATTACCGAACGCAAACGCGCCGAAGAAGAACTTAAACGTGCTAAAGCGGCGGCGGATACTGCAAGTCGTGCTAAAAGTGAATTTCTAGCGAATATGAGCCATGAATTAAGAACACCATTAAATGGAATTTTGGGATATGCTCAAATTTTGCAACGGGATAAAACGATTACCGCCCAGCAACAAAAAGGATTAGGAGTGATTAAACAATGTGGTTCTCATCTGTTGACGTTAATTAATGATATCCTCGATTTGTCTAAAATTGAAGCGCAAAAACTAGAACTTCATCCGACGGATTTTGACTTTTTAACGTTTCTCTGTGGCGTCTCGGAAATTTGCCGTGTTCGGGCTGAACAAAAAAATATTTCCTTTAGCTATCAAACCAGTCAACATTTGCCCCAAAATCTTCATACCGATGAAAAACGATTGCGCCAAGTTTTGATTAATTTGATTAGTAATGCGATTAAATTTACCGATACAGGCGGTGTTAAATTTAGTGTTGAACTGATTGAAAATGGTGCGGCTACGGTTTGTGAACTTGAACAACCGGAGCAATGTTTTACGCCGCCTCAATGTGCAACTCACAAAATTAGATTTTTAGTGGAAGATACAGGAATTGGCATTCCTGCCGAACAAATTGATAAGATTTTTATTCCGTTTGAACAAGTTGGCGATCGCTTTCGGAAAGCTGAAGGAACGGGATTAGGATTAGCCATTACCCAGAAAATTGTGGCAATGATGGGAAGTACGTTAAATGTGGAAAGTGTTGTAAACAAAGGCAGTAAATTTTGGGTTGATTTAGATTTACATGAAGCTTCACAATGGGTAGATGCGAGTTTAATGATGCCTGCAATTATTAGAGGGTACAAAGGTAAAAAATATAAAATTTTAGTCGTTGATGATCGTTGGGATAATCGTTCGATTCTGATTAATATGTTAGAACCTTTAGGTTTTCAACTGCTAGAAGCGACTCACGGTGAGGAAGGGATCGAAAAAGCGATTCTCCATCAACCGGATCTGATTATTACTGATTTAGTCATGCCCCATATGGATGGCTTTGAAATGACTCGACAACTTCGCCAAATACCTCACTTTAAAAAAACAAATATTATTGCGACTTCTGCCAGTGTTTTTAGCTTGGATCGCCAAAAAAGTCAAGAGTCAGGTTGTGATGCGTTTTTACCGAAACCCTTGCAGCTTGAAGATTTGCTAGAAACCTTACAAGTCTTGCTGAAAATCTCTTGGATTTATGAAGAAACTGAAGTTCAAAATGGCGTGAGTTATGCAGCAAAATATCACAACAGTGCCGACATGGTAGTGCCGCCCATCTCGGAATTGATCACGGTTAAAGAAGCATTAGAAATTGGGGATTTTGAAACGATTGAACAAGAAGCAGAACGAATTAAGGGGTTAGATGAAAGTTATGCTAATTTTGCGCTAAAAATGTTAGAAATGGCGCAGGAGTTTGATGAAGAAGCTATTATCAATTTAATTCTATTAAACTAAACTCATTGAAAAGGCTAAAATTATGATAGAAAATAGACAGCAAGAACTTATATTAATTGTTGACGACAATCCGACGAATATCAAAGTATTATCGGATTTTTTAAAAGACTTTGGATTCAAAGTTTTAATCGCTAAAGATGGCGAAAGTTGCCTCAGTAAACTGGAAAAAATCATACCAGATTTGATACTATTAGATGTAATGATGCCGGGAGTTGATGGGTTTGAAACCTGTCGTCGCCTGAAAGCCTTAGAGGCAACTAAAGACATTCCTGTGATTTTTATGACGGCTTTAACAGATCCCGTTGATAAACTCAAAGGGTTTACTTTGGGTGCCGTTGACTACATTACAAAACCCCTACAACATGAAGAAGCGATCGCCCGAGTGAATGTTCACCTCAAATTACGCAGTTTAACCAAACAACTCGAACGACAAAATCACTTGTTAGAAGAAAAAAATCAGCTTTTACAAGAAGAAATTCGCTATCGAAAACTAGCAGAATCCGCCTTTAGATTATCTGAAGAAAAGTTTTCTAAAGCCTTTCGCTGTAGTCCCCATCCTTTGACGATTAGCACCCTCGCAGAAGGACGCTATATTGAAGTCAATGAAAGCTTTTGTCGCTTAACCGGCTATAGTTTTGATGAATTGATTGGAAAAACCGCAGATGAATTAGATTTTTGGGTGAACTCCGATGATCGACAACGAGTCGTTCAACAATTACAATCAGAAGGAACCATTCGCAATCAAGAATTTAATTATCGGACTAAATTAGGAACCATTAGAACCGTCTTATTATCAGCCGAAATCTTTGAATATGACGGACAAGATTATCTCCTCGCAATTCCCAATGATATCACCGATCGCAAACAAGCCAAAGCCGTCGTCCAACGCGCCACTCAAGAATTAAAACGAATTACAACCATTGATGATTTAACCCAAATTGCCAACCGTCGGCGCTTTGAAGAATATTTGGGTCAACAATGGGGAAAACTCGGACGTGAACAAGCGCCATTATCCTTTATTTTATGCGATGTTGACTACTTTAAACATTATAATGATACCTACGGTTATGAAGCCGGAAATGACTGTTTGCAACTAATCGCTCAAACTCTTTTGCAAATTACTCGTACACCTGCGGATCTGGTTGCTCGTTATGGCGGTGAAGAATTTGCAGTGGTTCTTCCCCATACCAATTCCTTAGAAGCTTCACAGGTTGCTGAGGCCATTTGTTCATCTATTCAACAACTCAAAATTCCTCACAATCAATCCAATGTCAGTCAATTCGTTACTTTAAGTTTAGGAGTTTCTAGTGTGGTTCCGAGTTCAGAATCTTGTCCGGCGGAAGCCTTAATGACTGTAGCCATTAGAGCCTTATCTCAAGCCAAACAACGCGGACGAGACACCTATTACTTACACTCAGAACCTCAATCGGCTTGAGAGCCATTAAAATGCTGTACATTCAGGCGTGCATACTCAATTTTAATACAGCGATCCATCACAACAGTTAAGCCAGCATCAATCGCCGTTTGAGCGGCTTTTGCATCAATAACACCCAACTGTCCCCAAACCGTTTTCGCCTGAATTGCGATCGCTTCTGAGACAATTTCAGATAAAAATTCTGCCCGACGAAACACATTAACAATATCAATCCTTTCAGGTATCTCTTCTAAACTCGCATAACAACATTCACCCTCAATTTCTTTGACAGTTGGATTAACTGCATAAACCCGATAACCAACCCTTCGTAAAAATTGGGCAATTTGATAACTGGTTCGTGAGGGTTTATCAGAATGACCCACAACGGCAATGACTTTAGCATTTGTCAAAATATGAGCGATGACTTCATCCTCTAGATTTAAGTTTGCCATGAGACGGTGTGAATATTCAGAACTCATCATTAATTGATCTCCATCTATTGGCACTTTTAGCAAAACTAGATTATCTTAGGCAGTGGTAATGTTTACAATTCTTAATCTACAGTGTCAGATTCCGCCGATTTTCGTCCCCCTGTTTCTCGTTCTCGCTACGATGGTTGGTCTTTAGACGAACGCAACCCCGACTATATTAACGCTTTAATGCCATTGTGGGAATGGTTTTATCGCTATTATTTTCGAGTTCAAACAGACGGTTGGCACCATGTCCCATCTGAGGGGAAATTTCTGGTTGTCGGTTCTCACAATGGCGGTTTAGCCTCACCCGATATGCATATGTGTTTGTATGACTGGTTTCGGCGTTTTGGGACTGATCGCTTGTTGTATGGCTTGATGCACCCAAATATGTGGAAAGCGGCACCGTCTGTTGCCAGTCAAGCGATGCAATGTGGTGCAATTATAGCCCATCCGAAAATGGCGATCGCAGCTTTTAAACGTAACGCCCCAGTCGTTGTTTATCCAGGAGGTGCAGAAGACGTTTTTCGTCCTCATTCCTTACGGGATAAAATTTATTTTGCGGGACGTAAAGGCTTTATCAAACTGGCTTTACGAGAAGAAGTTCCGATTATTCCCCTGATTTCTTGGGGCGCTCACGATACTTTAATTGTTTTAGCAGATTTTTACAAACAGGTCAAACAATTGCATGACTTGGGAATGCCTTGGTTAATAAATAATATAGACCCCGAAGTTTTTCCCATTTATCTGGGTCTTCCCTGGGGAATAAGCATCGGGCCATTGCCCAATTTTCCTCTACCTGTTCAGATTCATACCCGAGTATGTGCGCCGATTTTCTTGGAACGCTATGGCCGAGAAGCCGCTCAAGATAACAAATATGTCAATGCTTGTTATCAACAGGTTCAAACTAAAATGCAGCAAGAACTCAACGATCTAGTCGCCTCTGTTGAAGCCCAAAACCATTAATAGTATTAAATTAATCTTATTGCCGCCTTTTGTTTGATTTGTTTAACTTTTTTTAATGATTTTCCTGGAGGAACCTTAAACTATCTTCACGAAAATATTTTCTGGTTTTTAGAGAAAACTGTGATAAGATCCTCTATTAAATCAGTAAAATCTACATAATTTATCAAAGGGGATCAATGAAATATGCCGAAAGAAGGATTTGTGGGGGATGTCATTGATGACAAACGATAAGGATAAGTAGAAAAAGATTGCTCCTTGTTTGATCAGACTCTATAATTCTAGCAATCATCGGTAGTCACATCGGGTTACATTCCTACAGCCTAAATTCGGAAATAAATTGAACCTCACTTTAAAACCTTTACTCAATCACACAAGCGGTGTTTCAAATGACTACAAAACAAAAATCCATTCAAACGGTAACAAAACAAGCAGTTCACTGTCCGAATTGTGGCGCATTAGCCGAACGTTGGCACCACCCGGAACACACTAAAACCGAATGTGGGGTATGTGACTATTTAATGGTAACTTGTCCGAAAACCGGAAACGTCATCGAAGCCCAAGCACCCGGTTTGTATGCAGGAAATTTACAGTCCGTCAAATCTGTTGTTTTTGGTATTCAATAACCTTTGAAAAAACTTGGAGGAGTTCACCCTCCTCCAAATTCATCTAAACTTTTAAGTCGGCGAGAAACGGATAATCTGTATAACCGTTTTCAGCATCCTTCGCACCTTGACCATAAAAAGTCCGAGGGTTTGCTTCATTTAAAACAGCATTCACTTGAAAGCGTTTCACTAAATCAGGATTCGCTAAAAATAACCGACCAAACGATACCGCTTCCGCCATATTTTCAGCTAACACTGCATTACCGCTTTCTTGAGTATAACCGCCATTCGTGACAATTGTTCCCGAGTAAATTGAACGAAAAATCGGCAAAACTGGATGCAAAACCTCACGAGTTGCTAAATCCTGTTCATTCGGTTCCATCAAATGCAAATACGCTAAATTAAAAGGATTCAACATCTCAATCACATAACTAAACGTCGCTTTCGGATCAGAATCTTTCATCCCATAAAACGTATTACTCGGAGACAACTTAATCCCGACGCGATCGCCGCCCCAAACCTGCGTTACCGCCTCAACCACCTCCAATAAAAACCGGGCGCGATTTTCAACCGTTCCGCCATATTTGTCGTTACGTTGGTTAGAACCATCTTGCAAAAATTGATCAATTAAATAACCAAACGCCCCATGCAATTCAACCCCATCAAAACCTGCTGACCTTGCATTTTTTGCCCCTTGATGAAACTGTTCAATAATCTCTGAAATTTCATCAATTTCTAAAGCGCGAGGCGTTTCTAACGCCACCTTCCCAACAGGTGTATGTAGCTGTCCTTCGCCTGCGATCGCACTCGGGGCGACAGGCGTTTCCCCATCCAACAACGACGAATGGGCTACCCGTCCACTATGCCACAATTGCAGAAAAATCCGCCCTCCTGCATCGTGAACCGCTTCCGTCACCTGTTTCCAGCCCTCCACTTGTTCCGACGAATAAATTCCCGGACAATTCATGTAACCCTTACTCAACGGCGAAACCATCGTACATTCAGTTACAATTAATCCAGCATCAGCCCGTTGAGCATAGTAAATTCCCATCAGTGCCGTTGGAACGGTGTCATCCGCCCTTAGACGGGTCATCGGTGCCATAATGATACGGTTAGGCAGGGTATAAGCGCCCAGTTGAACCGGGGAAAAAAGATTCAATTGAGTATTCATCAGCAATTTTGTAAAATTAACCTGAGTATTCAACAGATCTAAAAGCTTTGTCTTGCTGATTTTTGCGAAATATTTTATATTTTTGCTAAACTTCGATGGCAATTATCACCAACCCTAAATCTGTGGCTTATGAAACACCCGCCCAGATGATTCAACTTTATCGGTGTGACAATAATAGTAGTGAAGATCCGGGACAAACAATATTAACTCGCCACATGATCGGCTTAACCATCAAGCATCCCTATCGCCTCGCCCTTCGTCATAATAGCGATCGCACACAGGATTTACGCTTATCTCCTGGTGAGTTTTTTATCTTTCCAACCGGGGCGTCTCATTGGGCGGCGTGGAAAAATTGTCATGGGTTAATTGCATCGATTGATCATCAATTATTCAACCACTATGCTGAACGTTTTTTAGAGGGAAAACGCTTTGAGTTAAACTCTGTCTTGAAACAACAAGATCCCTTACTTGAACAGCTTTTACTCACGTTAGCAAAAGTTAGTGAAAATGCCGATATTTCTTCAAGTTTATATAAAGAAAGCCTTTGTATGACGTTTGTATTGCGCTTAATAGAGTGTCATTCTCACGAAAAACACTCCATTCCTCGCGTTAAAAGTGGACTTTCAAGGCATAGTTTACAACAGGTGATCGATTATATTGAAATCTACTACAGCGAAGCGATTACCATTACCACTTTAGCCCAACAAGTTGGCTTGAGTGAATATCATTTTTTGCGCTGTTTTAAACAGAGTATGGGTTTAACGCCCTATCAATATATTATCAAGAAACGCCTAGAAATGGCTGAAAAATTGTTAATAAAAACTCAACAATCTCTCGCTGAAATTGCGGTAAACTGTGGTTTTTCTTCCCAAAGTCACATGACCAACCTATTCAAGCAACGTTTGGGAAAAACACCTTTACAAATTCGTCAGACTGTGAGCTAATTTTGAGAAGAATTAGCCAGAGAAGCGCGTAACTGTCCGCAAGCAGCATCGGCTTCTAAACCCCGAGAATAACGAACACTCACCGCAATATGTCGATCTTTCAACGCTTTCATAAAGTTATTGATTTGCAGTGGAGTCGGACGTTGATAATCAACTTCAGAAATCGGGTTATAAGGAATTAAGTTCACATGACTTTGAAAGCCGCGTAAATGGGTAGCAAGTTCAACTGCGTTTTCTGTTTTATCATTGAAACCCGCTAAAAGAACATATTCAAAACTGACTCGTCTGCTGGTTTGATTGACATATTCTCGACAATCTGCTAAAAGTTTTTCTAGGGGATAATGTTCGGCACTGGGAATCAGTTTTTTTCGTAACATTTGGTTAGAAGCGTGTAAACTCACCGCCAGAGTCACTTGCAGTTGATAATCAGAAAATTGACGAATTTGTTGGGGAATTCCCACCGTTGAAACCGTGATCATTCGCTGTCCGATACCAACATCTTGATTAAGAGATTTGATCCCTTTGACGACATTTTTCGTATTGAGAAGGGGTTCTCCCATTCCCATAAACACAATATGGCTGACTCGTCGCCCAAAATCTTCTTGAACCGTTAATACTTGATCAATGATTTCGTGGGTTTCTAAATTGCGAACAAATCCCCCTTTCCCCGTCGCACAAAAATCACAAGCCATCGGACAACCGACTTGAGACGAAACACATACCGTTAGGCGTTTTTCGGTAGGAATTCCGACTGTTTCAATAATATTATTATCCGCCAACTTTAACAGATATTTGACCGTTTTATCCGGCGCAACCGCACGATAATGAATAGTAGAACGACCAATAGAAAAATCTCTAACCGTTTCTCGCCATTGTTTTGGAAAAACTGTAATTTCAGATAGAGATTTACTCCCCTTTTGATAAATCCATTGATAGAGTTGCTTACCGCGATAGGCAGGTTGTCCTTGTTGTTGAACCCAAGCCGTTAATTCGTCTACAGACAATCCTAAAAGCGGTTTTGCAGCAGATTGAACCGTTACCATAGAAAGTTAGAATAAAGATGTAATTCCTATAAATTATAACACAAAATACCAACAAAAATCAAAAAATGCGATCGCCCCTAACAAATATACAATCAAACCGTAGGGGCGGGTTCGGCATTACAGTTTACAGTTTACAGTTATGCAGTTACCAGTTTTTACAGTTATTAGTTAGTAGTTATTAGTTATTAGTTATCACTGGTTACTGTTCACTGGTGAAGCAGCGCGGTCTTGGGGTCTCCCCAAGTGGAGCGACTGCTGAACCCGAAGGGTTACTGTTCACTGTTGAGGGCGGGTTTATCTGAATTGTTTGTGGGTATCAAAGGTTAACGTGAACCCGCCCCTACCTTATTTTGATGACTCAAAAATTCTTTTAATCGCATTAAATTAATCGTTTGACCTAAATTCAATGGAATCACCGAAATTCCTTCCAGTCGGGACTGAAGCCAACCCTCGCCCCAATACCATTCGTGAAAACCATCAATTCCCCGACTCAGTAACAAACGGAGACAGTTCGACTCAGCGACATCAACATAATGTTGAATGGTAACAGGCCCAATAGAACTGGTAAACATCATCCCGGTTTGAAACTGTTCCGGGAGTCCCGGAGAAAACTGCTGGGGCCATAACCATTGTTGAAACTGACTCGGGCGTAATAAACTATCTCGAATCGCCGCTTCTGACGCTTCGACTTCAATACGAAGATTGCTTTGTTGAAAAGTACCCAGCATAGTATTTTACAGTTAACAGTGACCAGTTATCAGTGACCAGTTTTTCAGTTAACAGTGAACAGTAACCAGTGAACAGTGAACAGTAACCAGCGCAAACTTGCGGCCCGGCGGTTTCCGCCGAGAGCAAAGTTTGTAAGAGAGTGACCAGTTATTTCAGTTAACAGTTATCATCTCACCTGACACCTAAGACCTGACACATATTGACTGGTCACTGATAACTGGTCACTGATAACTGTCTTATATGGTAAGCGATCGCACTCTCCCTCAGCCAAGACCCCGGAAAAAACTACAATGGTTAAAATAGGCAGTGTAAAGAAATGTAAGCATGGCTGATCAACTGATTCGCGCTACGGCGGCGTCGGATGGAATCCGGGCGGTGGGAGTCATTACCACCCGCTTAACCGAAGAAGCCAAACAACGCCACAAACTTTCCTACGTTGCTACGGCGGCGCTCGGTCGGACAATGGCCGCAGGATTGTTACTTGCTTCGAGTTTGAAGCAAGCTGAATCCCGAGTCAACATTCAAATCAAAGGAGACGGCCCCCTTGGTCGAGTTCTCGTTGATGCGGGGTTAGATGGTACCGTCCGAGGTTATGTAGAAAATCCCGATGTGGAACTTCCGCCCAACGAAAAAGGAAAACTCGACGTTGGGGGTGCAGTGGGTCGCAATGGGTTTGTTTATGTGGTGCGGGATGAAGGCTATGGCTATCGTTACTCGAGTACCGTTGAACTGATTTCTGGGGAAATTGGTGACGATCTGACTTACTATATTCTCAACTCCGATCAAACGCCTTCTGCTTTGGTCTTGGGCGTGTTTGTTGATAGTGAGGGTGTACAAGCGGCTGGGGGAATATTATTGCAAGTCCTGCCCAAAGCCGCAACCGATGAAGAATTAGTAAAAACCTTAGAATCTCGAATTGAAGGCTTATCTGGGTTTACTCCCCTATTACGCCAACGTCAAACCCTACCCGACATTTTCCAACACCTGTTGGGAGATATGGACTTAAAGATTCTACCGACAACCCAACTTGTCCGCTTTGATTGTAGTTGTTCCTTTGAACGAGTCTTGAACGCTTTAAAAATGTTCGGAGAAGCCGAACTGCGGGACATGATCGCCAAAGACAACGGCGCCGAAGCCAAGTGTGAATTTTGCGGGGAAGTCTATCAAGCCAATGGCGATCATCTCTCTAAACTGATTGAGGAGTTGCGATCGCGAACCGATTCACCTAATATTCGGAGAAGATCGATTCTGTTCTGATGTCAGCTAGCTCAAGTTGTACATGACAGTCGAATCGAAGTTAAAATCAAAACCCTGGTCTGATCAAACCAGGATGGGGGAGATTGGAGCATGGGAATTATCGGGTTGAAGCTGTTGTATACCAATGGCCGCTATACTCTGACCTGAACCTCTCTCCCCCTTTCATTTACGGTAGATTGTCGCCCATACTTCTACTGTCAGGTCGGGAGTCGAGGCGTTTGTGTGGTGAGAGCTGTTTTGGGTTAGCATACCTATGAGTGAAAAGCACAAGAAACAGAGCCGTTGGATAGAACGATTATCCACGCAACCAGGAAAAGATCCTCAACTGTCCGCGCAACCCTTGTCGCTGCGGAAAAGTCGCGCTGAACGACTCAAAGAGTTGCGGGCGTTGTTGGAGTCGGGGCTTGAGGAACAATCAACTCAACCGCCAAAAACAGATCCCCAACCGGAGACTGTGATTCCGCAGACTTTAGCGATTCCTCCATCGGAACCTATTCCTGAACCGCCACCCCGAGCGCCGAAACAGTCGAAGGGAGCCTTGGTGCTGAAGTTAACGCCGTTGTGGTTGGTGTTGATGATCTTAACGCCGGGAGGTGTGGGATATTTAGCCAGTTCGATGCTGTTGCGATCGCCGTCTTTACCCAATTGTCCGAAAATTTTCTGGCCGATTGCTTCGGCTTCTTTGCGTCTTTATTGTGCAGAAACCGCCGCTAAAAAAGAAACGGTTCAAGATTTGTTGGTGGCGATTGAATTGGTGGATGGTTTATCGAAAACTCACCCCCTCCGTCCTGAAATTAACCGTCGGATTGAACAGTGGTCACTGGATATTCTCGATTTGAGTGAAAATTTATTTCAAGCAGGTGAACTGAAAAAAGCCATAGAAAGCGCTCGCAAAGTTCCTCAAGATACCCCAGCAATGGCGAAGGTAGAAGAACGAATTAAAGAATGGAACGCTCTCTGGAAAGAAGCTGAGGGTATTTACCGCAAAGCGGAAGATCATTTGCGTCAAGAACAGACGAATTTGGCATTTCGAGAAGCGACTCGTTTGCTGAATATGGGAAATCAATATTGGGAAACAACCAAATATCAAGAACTGACCGATTTCGTTCAGATTGTTCGTGAAGAAAGCAAAAAATTGGCAGAAGCCCGAGGAATTGCTGAACAAGGTGGTTTTGATAATATCATTGAAGCGATCAAAAAAGCAGAGGTAATTGGTTCAGAAAGTTATCTCTATGATCGCGCGACAAAGGCGATTACAGAATACAGCAAAACCGCTCTGAATTTAGCAGAAGAAAATTTAAAAACTGGAGATTGGCAACGCTCAATTAATATGGCGCAGCAAATCCCCAAACGGGCGAATTTAGATAAAGAAGTTGAAGATTTTATCTTGTTATCTCGCGCTCATATTCCCGCCTCGTTGGATACGGTAGAAGGCTTGAAAGATGCGATCGCTCAAGCTCGTAAAATTAATGTCGGTCGTCCTTTTCATAATAAAGCACAACAATATATTCGCGACTGGCAACAGGCGATCTCGGATGTGGCAACTTTAGAAAAAGCTCGAAAATTAGCCCGTTCTGGTGCTGTTAAAGACTTAAAGGCTGCTGTTGCTGAACTGCGATCAATTCCGACTTCTAATCCTCGGGGCGACGATGCCCAGGTTCAGATGGTGCGTTGGAATCAGAAAATAGAAGAAATAGAAGATAGACCTTTATTAGAAAATGCCGATCAATTAGCCAGTTTTGGAGATGTGAAATCCCTCAAAGAAGCGATTTCTCAAGCACAACAAATTAGCCAAGGACGGGCGCTTTATGATGAAGCTCAAGATCGAATTTCTGAGTGGGCAGAAAGAAGCCAACGCTTGGAATTTCAACCCATTTTAGATCGAGCCGTTCAAATCGCTTCAGACGGAGATTTAGCCCAAGCCATTTCGGTGGCTGAACAGATTAAACCCGGAATTGTACTCTATCCTGAAGCCAAAATGAAGGTTGATGGATGGAAAGCTGAACTTCAAGATACTAAAAATGTTCAAGATGCAGAAAATATCGCCGCTAGTGGTACCGTAGATAGTTATGTCAAAGCGATTCAACTGGCTTCTCAAGTGTCTCCTTCGAGTTCTTGGCGGGGACGTGCGGATCGTTTAATTGGGGAATGGAGTCAGGAAATGTTAGACATCGGTTTGGATCAATCAGTTTATGATTTACCTGCGGCGATCGCTACGTTGAAGAAAATTCCTTATGGAACAAATGCGTTTAATGCGGCTCAACCTCAAATTCAAACCTGGGAAGGATGGTTGAACCCTCCGCCTCCTCAACCTGAACCTGAACCTCAACCTGAACCTGAACCTCCGAGATCTAACGATTACAATGACTACGGGAATTATGATGACGGGTACAATTACAATAATGAGGATGGTTATCAGGACTACAATAGCCAACCCTATCAACCCATTCAGCAAACACCGACTCTTCAACCCCAAATTTCGCCTTCTGAAATTTATAATGATTCTGTGGAGTTGAATAAACCGATCACCGTTAACAAAGTTTCAGATATTCGATAAGGACTTTTAAACACCAAATCTCCTATGAACCTTCGTACACTTCGCCAATTCCATCGCCAACTCGCTCCGATTATTATGCTACCGTTTTTGATTACGGCAACGACAGGTGTAGCTTATCGATTAGGAAAGAGTTGGTTTGGTTTATCTCGCGATCAAGTTCACTTTTTAATGGTGATTCACGAAGGAGAATATCTCGGAAAGCAACTCGAACCTGTTTATGTTTTATTGAATGGGTTGGGGTTGCTGTTGATGTTAACAACGGGAATTGTGATGTGGGGAAATAGTCTGAGTAAAACCAGTTGGTTTAAAGCTATGTTTTCCCGTCCAAAAAAAGAAACAACTGAATAAAAAATGACTTCAGTTTCTCTATTTAATTGTCTTCCTCCTGGGGTTCACTCAACCAACTAATCAGCATTCCAGCAATCGGAATCGCGAGAAATACGCCTAAAATTCCGGCAATTCTTTCCCCGACAAACAGAGAAAAGAACAGAAAGACAGGATTAATATTTAAGTTATCTTTCATCAGTTTAGGAGAGATGATGTTATCTTGAGCTTGCTGTAAAATTGTTGCTGCAATTAACACTTTAACCCCCATCCAAACCCCTTGAGAGAGAAACACTAATAAACTCACGACAATCACACATAATGTTCCACCAATACCCGGAATCAGATCAATTACACCTAAAATAATACTCAAAAATAAAGCATATTGAATACCTAAAATTGAAAAAACAATAAACCCAGAAGTTGATAAAAATAGCACTAATAAAAACTGAACACGAAAAAAACCAATGAAACTTTCTTGAACCGTTACAGAAAAGCGCTCGCGAATCTCTACAGGTAATATTTTTAAACAAGCTGACCAAATTTTACTTCCATCAATCAGCATATAAACACAAATTACAACAATAAAAATTAAGGTTAAAAAGTTTGAAAATGTGCCTTGAACTAAACCTAAACCTGTTAGCAATCCGGTTTGTAAGGTTTGAATAATCCTTTCAATATTAATCGAATCTAAAAAGTTTTCGATTGGATTAACATCAGAATCCTGTAAAAAATTCAGTAAACTGGTTACAAATCCCTGTCCCTGGTTAATAATTTCTGCACCGAGTATACCAATTAAAGCTATTAATAATCCAAAGGTTATGATACAAGTAACAGCGATGGCAAATCCACGCGGAATATAACGAGAAAGGCTTTGAACCGGATAATTTAATAAAGCCGCCAACGTTGCGGAAATGGTAAAAATTGTAATAACAGAGTAGAAATAATCAATCAGTTGAACAACCACCCAACCGCAAGCAAACAGTAACAGGAAACGCAGCAACATTGAACTATTAACCCGTTTCCAAATTGAGTTTAAATCTTCTAACATTTACCTTAAATAAATTTTGACGAGAATCATACCGTTTATTTAAGCATAAATTGACCTCTAGCAATACTAAATGACAAAAAAAATCCCGGCTTCTTTGAGAAACCAGGAATTTTTAATCTTCTAGGAACGAGTTTGACTCTCTTGAAGTTGTTGCTGCATTTCCTCAAAGGTATTAGCGGGTTTTTTACATTTCAACCCCTGACAAACTAACCCCGTTACCCCTTCAGGAAGGTTAGTATCCACTTTAAAAATCGTCACAGGATAGTATTGAGAACTCAAGGTTTTAATGTGTTCTACATTGCTTCTGACTAAGGTATTATTACGATACCAATCTAACGCCACAAATAAACTCGGACAGGCTTGGGGGGATTTTTCCATAATACTACTAAATGCCTGTAAACCTTGTTCGGCTTTATCGAGGTAGTCTAACTGTTCAGTCAGCAAAAATAACCGCACTAAATTCGCCATTGCAACTCCATTCGCCGCCGGGGTAGCATTATCAATATAACTACGTTCTCGCATTAATAATTCGTTCCCCGCATCCATCGCAATATTGTAATAACCGCCCAATTCTGAACTCCAGAGAAATTGATCAAATTCCTGTTGAACTTGAACCGCTTTTTCAAACCAATATTCGGGGGCTTTAAAACTCGCGTCTAATACACTGGCTTGATGCAAATCAATTAAGGCTTTAATCAATAACGCATAATCTTCCGACTGGGCTAAAACATCAGGATTTCCATCATAATTAACCCGGTGCAGTCGTTCATCCACCCATTGATTCTCTAAAATAAATTGTGCGGCTGTTGTGGCAATTTTCAGATATTCTGACTGTTGAAAAACCGTCGCCGCCCTCGCTAAACCGGATATCATCAAACTATTCCAAGCCACAATCATCTTAGTATCTGTGACGGGAGGAATACGGCCGGGCCAGTTTTTGGTTTTGGCTTCTTGGTTATTTGTAGCGGGAGAAAACGTTTCTAAATCTTCAGGCTTGGAACCATAACGCACTGCAAACAATTTTGCTAAGGCTGATTCTAATTGTTTACTCAGTTCATTACAATTCCAACGCTGTAAGACATTTTTTTCTTCAAAGTTACCCGCTTTTGTAACCGTAAATTGGGCTTGCAATTCTCCAAATTCTCCCGGTGAAAGAATCTCCTCTAATTCTTGCCAAGTCCATACATAAAACGCCCCTTCTTCCGGTTCAACTTCTTCAGGAGTGGTAAAATTATCCGCATCTTGGGACGCATAAAAATATCCCTTTGATGCAGTCATTTCTCGTTTTAACCAATTGACCGTTCCCGAAATTGATCGTTTGAAGGCAGGTTCAGTAACGGCTTTACTCCATAAATTAGCCAAATATTCAACAATTTGTCCGTTATCATAAAGCATTTTTTCAAAGTGCGGCACCGTCCAAGTGGGGTCAACCGTATACCGATGAAAACCCCCCGCTACATGGTCATAAATTCCCCCAGAAGCGAGGTCAGTTCCCCGTTGAGTACAAGCTTGTAAACTATCATAACGAGATTCCAAATCAAATCGAGTTTCATGTAAAGCCGTATCCGCATAAGGAATCATTGGAAAACGCGGCCCACCAAAATCATTGCGACTAATAATGCCTGTATTGGTTGTTAAACCTTGTTGTAATAAACCCTCACTCAGTTGAGAAGCAGGTAATAATGTTGATTCAACTAAAGCATTACGAATTTCTTGTTTAAGATTTTGCAAACGAGTCTTTTCTGTATTATAAAAATTCCTGACTCGTCGCAAAACTTCTATAAAACCCGGTTGTCCGTAGCGAGGTTGAACCGGAAAATAAGTGCCACCAACAAAGGGAACTAAGTCATCAGGAGAGAGAAATATATTTAACGGCCAGCCCCCTTGACCCGTCATCATTTGTAGCGCTTGCATATAAATACTATCAATTTCCGGCCGTTCTTCGCGGTCAACTTTGATGGGGACAAAATTCTCATTCATATATTGAGCGATAGCCCGATCCGAAAACGCTTCACCCTCCATCACTGTACACCAATGACAACTAGAATAGCCAATCGAAAGGAAAATGGGTTTATCCTCACCCTTGGCTTTTTCCAGGGCTTCATCGCACCAGGGCCACCAGTCGATGGGATTTTCCCCGTGTTTGCGAAGATAGAGACTTTTGGACTGGGCAAGACGGTTAGCCATAGGAACACCTGCTCATATTGAGTCCGCTTATTAGTCTTCTAGTTTAGCGTAAATGACCCCAAAACTCTAGGCAACTTACATTTTCTACCAATCAGAGCAATTCATGGTTTAATAATGATTGCTTTTAGAATTGCACCCTTAAGTCGATGAACCTATCCAGACGAAAATTCCACAAATATTCAGCTCAATTTTTAATCAGTGCCTTGTTTCCGGGAACGTTTTTAAACTTTTTTCAACCCCGTTTAAAAGAACAGAATATCAGCAATGGCTTTAATAAAATTGTCAGTTATTTGCAAGCCGAAACCGATTTATTAGTTCCGACTTTTTTGGGGAATCCTCAGAGACGATTTTATGGTCGAGGGGTTCCTGAAGGCTTGAATATTATCCATAAATTTCCCCTGGGAACCGGAGTAACTTATGTTGGGAGTACCCGAAAAGTTTGGAGTGGGGCTGGTTGGACAGGACAACCCACAATTACACGCGATCAAGGTAAAATCTATTTAGTTATTGGTGCCTATGATCATCATTTAAGAAAGATAGATTTTGAAACAAACGAAGAAATTTGGAAATATAAATTTGATGATGTGATTAAAGGTTCTTCGAGTATTTATATTGATGAAACAGCAACCATAGACAATCAAATTGTGATTTTACAAGGCAGTCGAACAGGTAGACCCCGAAATGGAATTGCACCCAGTTTTCGAGCAATTTCTTTTAGAACGGGTCAAGAACTCTGGAAACTGAATATAAAAAAAACAGCTTCTTATAGCCAAGATAATGACAGTTCAGCATTATATCTCGGTGATGATATTATTTTTAATGCGGGAGAAAATAGCATCGG
This sequence comes from Limnoraphis robusta BA-68 BA1, assembly GCF_034932365.1. NCBI lineage: Bacteria > Bacillati > Cyanobacteriota > Cyanophyceae > Oscillatoriales > Sirenicapillariaceae > Limnoraphis > Limnoraphis robusta. Next base: position 56,864 of record NZ_JAYGHR010000085.1, read on the forward strand.
TTACTTCCTCAGCAGTTCGACAAAAGCCGCTCAAAAAAAATTAGGCTTTCGGCAACCAAAAATATTATCAGAAGTTCCACTGTATACTTCCTCAGACTCTCGACGACAAGGCGGAAATATTGTCAGTGAGTCTTCCCCTTCTCGCCTCGACAACCGCCTCTTTTTAGCTTCAGGTTCTGGACATATTTATGGAATTAGTTTAGATGAACGCAAAATTATCTGGGATTTTTACACGGGTTCAGATTTAGATGGTACAGCCGTTATCTCAAAATCTAATAGGCTTTTTTGTACGATTGAAAAAGAATTTATTCCCGGCCAAGGTGGTGTGATAAAACTCAATCCAGATAAACCACCTCAAGATAGCGTTGAATGGTTTTTACCCACCGGAAATACAAATTTAGCCAGTTGGAAAGGCGGAATTATTGGTTCTGTTGGCTTGAACGATGAATACAACCCGGATGGTTTTCCCGCTTTATTTGCTACAAATGCAATTGATGGCTATCTTTATATTGGTTCTCAGGATAAAATCACAGGCGAAAAAGTGAAAGGGCCGCTATTAAAACAAAGTTATCATACCCCTGTTATCGTCTTTAAACAAAGAATTGGCGGTTCAATTTCTACACCAATTTTTACCGATGGTTATAAATTAGTAACGGCTGGATATAATGGCGTTTATCTGTTTAATTTATATTGGGAAACCGCAAAACCCAACGACTCCAACGCTTTAGAAAATGCAGCAGGAGAATATTATCGCCTGAAAGTCGAACAAGTCGGACAGTTTAAACCCGGAATTTCCTTTGAGTCTACCCCGGTTGTCTGGGATGGCAAAATTATCATCTGTGGGCGAGATGGTTGGTTGTACACCTTGGGAGGTTAATATTATCCGCCCTTGACAGTCGAGAAATCCCCCCCCTAGCCGTTTCACAGTTCTCTGAAGGATTTGGTAATATTAAAATCAGGATAAGTTAGCCTATGGGAAACTCACGATGGAAACATCCGAAAACTCGATCACTCAACAAACTTATATTCAACAAGAAGCCCAGGAAATTCTCAAGATTGCTTTTGCTAAAAAAGATGAAGACGGAGAACTTTCTCGCTCTCAATTGATGGAAATTGCAGCAGAATTGGGCATTTCTCCCGGTGAATTAGCGCTGGCGGAACAAGAATGGCATCTTTCGAGACAAGACTCTCACGAAAAACTGATTTTTAATGCCCAACGTCATCAGAAATTGAGACAGGACTTAATGAAATTTGGAATTGTTAGTGCTTTTCTAATTTTACTCAATTTGGTGACAACACAGGGGATTTCCTTTGCGCTGTCAATTATGTTAATCTGGGGTTTATTCTTAGCGTTGAGTGCCTGGAGAACCTATCAAACCGAAGGGGAAGAATACGAGAAAGCATTTAGTCGATGGAAAATCAAAAAACAACTCGGACAGTCCTTTAATACCATTGCCGAGAAAGTTTTGAAAGGATGGCAGTCTTAATAACAGTGAACAGTGAACAGTCAACAGTGAACAGTAAACTGTAAACTGTAAAAGCTGGTCACTGTAAACTGTAAACTGTAAACTGTAAAAGCTGGTCACTGTAAACTGTTCACTGTTCACTGTAAACTGTCTCCTAAACGCCTGTTTCTAAGGTGCAGTTTAAACCCATATTTGCCAGCATTGTTTTAATTTCATCTTGATAAATCGGGTTCATCACAATCACAACATCCGGTTTATACTCAGACAAAAACTCCGGCGGAACAATTTTTTGTCCGGTTCCGGGAACATACATTCCTTGTTTGCGAGGATTAATATCAACAATATATTCAATGGGATTTTGCATTTTGAGGAAATTTAAAAAGGTCACACCCTTAGAACCTGCACCCCAAACCACAACCCGTTTCCCTTCTGCAACATAAGCTTTCAGTTTATTTTTCCAAGTCATAATTTTTTGATCAAATACAGTTTTAAATCGTTGAATCTCTTCAGCGAATTGTTGAATCTTTTCCGTTTGTTCTGCCGTTAACGTTGTTACGATTTCACCCGGATGCGCCTCAATACAGAGAAATTGTCCGTTAAAGTCCTCTTCAATATTATCGACCTCAAATCCACAACAGGAAAACGCATAAGTCATAGAAACAGGCGAAAAATAACCACAATGTTCGTAGATAATATCCCAAATTGACAAGCGTTCAAACGTATCTAAAGCATTGGGAACCTCAAAGAAAATCCACGGTTTCGTCTCTCCAATCGTGTGTTGAATTGATTTTAACAGTTGCATCGGTTGCGGAATATGTTCTAACGTATGCCGACAACAAATAAAATCGCCTTGATACTCAGCATAACGTTCCGAATAATAGTCTTGAATAAATTCAACTTTATCCTGTGCTTTTTGATGTTCTTCTAACGGAACATAACTGGGGTCAAAACCAATTCCTTTGTTATTTCCGAGTTCAGACAGTAAAATTAAAAATTCTCCTTTTCCACTGCCAATTTCGAGAATCGTTTTCTCCTGAAGATGATGACGTTCGATTAAACGGATTGCCAAAGATTTAGCATACTCTTGAAAACGAGGTGAAAAATCCAACGCATTTTCGTAGGATTGGGTATACTCTAAACGAGCCGGATCAAAAGCCACATTACTAATAAAACCACAGTGAGAACAAAACGCCAGATGCAGATCCCCTCGGTTACAATTTTGCGCGTCTTGTTGATCTGGCCACAGAAGATTGCAGAAAACTGGAACATCCGCCATCTCAAAAAATATATTCCATTCCGAAGACCCACACACTGGACAGGTCGATTGAGATATAGTATTCATAAGTACGAACCTCCAGGACAAATTTTGTAACTTTGATTAGATTGGCAATCGGCTGATATCGGTTGATTCATCGGCTTCAACCTTCTCAGCCTTGACCGGATAACAAAAAGGTCTGCGATCGCACCAACCTAGTCTAAGCTAGCAAGAGATTCAGTGAAAGCCTAATCGTATCGAGTATGACAACAGCTAAATCAAAATAATGATAGAGCCATGAAGGGGTATGTGGTGTAGATTTTTCAACCCTGAGTCTAACTGTATTCAAAAACAGACAGACCTACACCGAAATCACGTTATAACCAAGACCAACCGACAAACTGTGACTCAAACGTTAACTCAAACAACCTCAAGCCGGAACATCCATCGTACAGTTCTCAACAATGGCATTGTGGTTTTAGTAACCGAAAACCCAGCAGCAGACATTGTGGCGACTCGCATCTTTGTACGAACCGGAAGTTGCTGGGAAACCCGAAATCAAGCCGGACTGTCTCATCTGTTAGCCGCAGCCTTGACAAAAGGAACAGAAAATCAGTCTTCTTTAGAAATAGCCGAACGAGTTGAGTCTGTTGGCGCCCGTCTGAGTGCGGATACCTCAACCGACTATTTTTTGATCAGTCTCAAAACAGTCAGTGCAGACTTTGCGGATATTCTGAGTTTAGCCGGTCAACTGTTGCGATCGCCAACCTTTCCCCCAGAAGAAGTAGAATTAGAGCGACGGATCACCATTCAAGGAATTCGTTCTCAGCAGGAACAACCCTTTTCTGTCGCCTTTGATCACCTGCGCCAGATCATGTATCGGGATCATCCCTACGCTTTCTCAAGTTTAGGCACAGAAGAAACCATTTCTCAGGTGAGTCGTGAGGATATCGTCGCCTTTCACCAAACTTATTTTCGCCCCGATCAACTGATTATTTCCATCGCCGGGAATATTACCTTTGAACAAGCTCTAGAATTAGTCAATCAGATTTTTGGTGATTGGAAAACCGAGGAAAAACCCTTACCCCGATTAATTTTACCCACTCTAACTCCCAATCCTCAAGCCTCCGTTATTTCCCAAGAAACGCAACAATCTGTGATGATGTTAGGCTATCTCACCTGTTCGGTGAATAGTCCCGACTATGCGGTTTTGAAACTGCTCAACACCTATTTAGGAAATGGTCTGTCGAGTCGTCTGTTTGTCGAATTGCGGGAAAAGCGGGGTTTAGCCTATGATGTTTCTGCTTTTTATCCGACTCGTTTAGACTGCTCCCAATTTGTCGTTTACATGGGAACAGCACCGGAAAATACAGCGATCGCTATAGACAGTTTACGCTCAGAAGTCGAACGTTTGGTTAAAGTTCCTCTGACAGAAGCCGAATTACAAGTTGCCAAAAACAAACTTCTCGGTCAATATGCTCTCGGAAAACAAACCAACGCTCAACTTGCCCAAGTCTATGGCTGGTATGAAAGTTTAGGGTTAGGAATTGAGTTTGATACCCAATTTCAGGCTGATGTTTCAGCAGTAACCGCCGATGATGTTCATGCTGCGGCTGATCATTATTTTGTGATGGAACCCTATCTGTCTCTCGTTGGCCCGGAAACTGCGGTGCAAGCGTTCAACTGACCTGCTTCGTTTTAAGATTGAACCTGAATTCTTTCTTTTGGTGTGGAGGAATAGTGCTGTGCAGTTGCGGCAATACATTGACATTGTGTTGACTGGGTTGTTGATCAGTTTGACATCAGGGGGAGCAAGCCCCCAAGCTTTCCCTGTGATCGCTCAAACCCCTAACGTAAAATTAGTTCAACAAAACCTAACCCGTCCGGTTCTCAGAACAGGTAGCCAAGGGGTAGAAGTCTCGGAGTTACAAGCCGCTCTCAAGTTGCTCGGTTACTACACCGCAGAGGTGAATGGGGTTTATGGCGAAAGTACCGCCAAAGCCGTGTCTGAATTTCAAGCGGCGGCAAATTTGCCCGTTACAGGCGTGACGAACCAAGCCACATGGGATCGCCTATTTCCACCGGATGAGACCTCTTCAGCGCCAACCTCGCAGGCTACAGACTGTGTTTGTAATTCCCCTGCGGGTTCTGAGGAAAATTCATCAACCGCCAGAGCCAGTTTTCCGGTGTTGCGCTTGGGAATGCGGGGAGAAGCTGTGGTTGGACTACAAGAACGTTTGCGGGCTTTGGGGTTTCTCCGAGGTCAAGCCGATGGAGTTTTCGGCCCGGAAACCCAAGCGGCGGTTAAAGCGGCTCAGGAACAGTATAAACTCAAACCCGATGGAGTTGTGGGGGGTCAAACGTGGATTGTCATTTTGCGTTAAATGTTCCTGAATGTCTCAAGATGTTAAGCTATGTCAACTTTTTTAGAGAGGGGTTTTTCTCAGAGAAAAGCTATGCTAACTTATTAAATTAATAGGACACATTGAAAGCCCAACCGCTATTCAAAACTCCCCGATTAAAGTTGTGTCCCTCTGCTTTAATCAACTTCTGTACAACCCCTCTGGTTCACATCATCAGCCTATATCTTGTTGACGCTGTAGAGGGTAATTCGCCCCCCTAAAACTTCTCTAGATTCAACCCGTTATGAGTAGAGTTTGGGGTCAGTGTCATAATCAAAGTCTGTATCGACTTAAAATCAGGCCTGTTAGCCGAGATGGTTGTCAGTTGTGTAAACCCTAATTAATCTTCAACTAATTTGCCTCTATCTAACTTCCTTACAATCTGCTTGAGTCAACTTAGTAAAATTATCTTTAAGGTCTAGTAGCCTCCTACTAGGCCTTAAATTTTGGGTGAGGGGAATTTTTAGATTAAAATTTAACTGCTATAGCAGAGAAAGAGTTGATTAGGACACTGTTTTTCTGTCAAATCCTTTTATGATAAAGGTTTCAATTCTGTCTCCTGTCTCGGTGTCTCCTGATTTCTGCTATAGAAGATGTCAACTATTTAACTTGAGGGTTTAATCATGGCAAAAGGTTCTTTTGCAGCAATGCAAACCAGTAATACACAGCTAACGTTTTATTATGAAAATGGTCAAACAGAAACATTAAGCATTCCAATAGCTGCAAGTGATTTAGGACAACAGTTACAGCAGATGTTAAACCAACCTTGGTTAATCTTTCATCTGGCGGAACAAACAGTGATGATCTCCACCCAGAAAGTGATTAAAGTTGAAATTAAGCCAGCACTCACCCAACTGCAAGGAGAAGGCATTTTTCCCAATACACAGCGCGTCACAGCCCTACAACGAGGTGCGGCGGGTCGTTTGGGAGTTTAATCCTTAAATTACAGCCTGGGAGAAGCTGGAAAATGCTGCTAACCCCAGGCTAAAAAAATCGAAGATTTAAGGTTTGACTTCCCACCGATCCTGATGAATACAATGAGCTTGATTCAAAATGCTCAAAAGTTGAAGTCGTCCTCGATACAAACACCAGATAAAAATTACAAAAGCTTGTCCATTCCACAACACATGAACATCTCTTGTTCCCACTGCGATCGCCATCAACAGAAAGCTGAAAATCAAGCAACGAAGCAGTTCACCCGGAAGGTTTAACCAATCTTTGTGAGCGTAACGATAGGTCAAATAACAAATCCAACGGCTGAGAACTTGAGCAGAAAAAAGCAAAGTTCCGACTACGTTCGTTGGGGTCAGCAGTAAAAAGCCGAAGGTCTTGTAAGCCTGCAAAATCAGATACAGCCAGGTTCGCGTTTGCTTATCGATATAATTATACACCCAAAAACTGATTCGCACCAGCACCAGCAAAGCAATCCATAGCGTGACACTGATGACTTGTACAGTCATAGTATTCGTAAAATACTCTACGAAAAATTGACTTTGGATTGAGTTTAGCAAGAGCAACCCAGGAATTGCCAAAATTGCCGCCCAAATCCAAGGTTGCTGCCATTTCATCTCTCTTTTATAGATAGAGTAGGTATTGGAGAGGGTTGGGCTTTTTTCAAATTGTTCGGCGACTCGATCATTTTCGAGATAACCCACTTCATAAATACACCAAAACGACAGCAGGAAGAACAACAGCATACCAGCGTGTAAAACGGGTACTGGACTGATCCAGCTTGTTGCAAAAATCAGTACCAGCCAGTCGTCTGCCAGAATCACCCGCAGAAAGTATTTCTCACCGGGTCGTTTAATTCGTTCTAAGTAGAAAAATGGAATGTAAGTGTCTGACAAAGCAGGAACATATTCCGCTTCCGGCCAAGTCACTAGACAAGGTTCAGCAACAGCAGCAAGCAAAGGGTTATCGTTGGCAGAGTCTGTAATGGCGATCGCTTGGGCAACTTGCTCTTTACCCAATTGATCGGCGGCTAACTGATACTTTCCTTTGACCCGATCGGCACCCCCTCGCCAAAACCGACAAGCCACAGTTGCACCCACTTCTAAGGGAAGATGCTTAATCAACGGATAGACAATGGGGTTAAATCCCAAAGTGGCGATCGCAATTGCTGACTTGGGTTTTTGAGCCAGCATTTTAACTAGCTGTGAATTGCTATAGAGTTCAGCAAGTTTCTTGGCTTCTCCTTGCCAAAAAAAGACTGTCCAAGGAAAGATTAAGGTTGCAATCATAACTCGCAACCAGTCACGAGAGATTTCTCCTTTAAGGCTTCCTGGTAGAAAATTCCAAGGTTTGAGAACATCCAACAAAATCAGCAGTATAGCGCCTAAAATTCGAGGTTTTAGGGTATTCAAATACTCTTCTGTTGAGTTTCGCAGAAAAAGCGTTTCATCTAAATCGAGCAAAATTAAACAGTCTTCACCTAAAGTTTTAAGGCAATCTTCAACTTCAGAAGGTGAACGTTTAAATGGAGGTCTTTGCGGTTGTAATTCGGGTTTAACAACAGTCATTATTAATAAATAACCCCCCTAAAAAGTTAACTCAACATCTTAATGTTCTACCCTGATCAAATAGCAAACCCAACTCAAGCCCAACACCAAGCTTATTTCTCAGAGACTTGTAACACCCTGAGATTGATTCTCAGCCGATGAAAAAGAAACGGTCTGGCTTGAAAAATAGATAAAATCTTACACCCAATCTCAACGGCTATACAAATGTCAAAGCTATCATTTACCAGAAAGACTGAGAAGCTGATAATGCTGGCAAAACCAAGTTTTTTTTACAGCATATGTTTACTATACTTCCAATCAATAAAATTCGTCAAAAAAAATTTATTGATTGCGATAAGGGGCTTGACAGCCAATCACAATTTCTCGAGTTCGGGGATAGTTACGCAGCAATTGAAAGAATAACTGTTCGTCAAAACTACGCGGATCAGACCTTTCTCCCGAACGATCTACTGCTTTATGAGTGGTAATGCGATCATCCGGTAGGCCGGTTTGAGCGACTAACCAAGCCAAAGATTGATACTGCGCCATCGTGTATCCACTGTGAGATGAGCCACCATTTAGCCCATTCGGAGGCGTTTCTAAAGAAACATGATAAGCAAAATTATTCACAGAAGACGGTAACTTGGCATCAGTTTGCACCGCTTCTCCCTGAAATATAGAATTTCCCGCACCAAATGCTCTTAAGTCCGGCGGAACAATATAGACAACATCGCCGTTGAGCGTAATTAAAGTATGATAACTCGCTTGATCGTCTTCAGAGGTGTGATAGGTTTGGAAAAAATTAATCGTACTTTGAGCTGTGGCTGCCGTTTCGTGCAGCACGACAATCGGAGTATTCGTCACAGGTTTACCATTGACATCGTAGAGATATCGTTGTCCGTAGTTGCTGCGGTTGGCGAGGGCTTGATATTCTCTCGGCGCACCGACTGAACTCGGTTGAGCATAATTGCTTGCCGCCGAATTTTGCCAGTTCACAGGACGACGAAACCGATAGAGAGAAGCCGGAACTTCGACAACAGGCCCTAATTCTGGATTACCCGGGCGCTTCGCTTGGGGTCGGGTTCCACAGGTTTCCAGTAAGCCAATATTTTGATTGGCGAGTTCAACAGCAGGACGAGGAAATTCTTGAGCGATGACGCGATCATTTTGAGTCAGTGTAACGGTGGCAATCATCGTCACCAAGCACAAAAACAGTAGAATCAGGGGGGGTCGCGGGAGTTTCATAGAGAAGCGGAGCAAGCCATCCGTTAAATTTTCTTCAAAATCAGTTTAGCCCAAACTTTATTTCTTGTTAATGATTTGAGCGTTTAAAAATGGCGATCGCTGTTTTCGGGTTGCCTCTTCCCCTGTATCCCTATCCCCAAACCTGAAAACTATAGATGATTGATCTATATATTTCTTTTCCTCAAGTTTCCCACTCCCTCAAATCAAGGCAAAGATTGTAAAAACAACGACAAAGAAAGCCAAAATTCCACTTCCTGAATCATCCTCTTCTGGATAGTCTTCCTCTATGGGTTGAGAAAAGTCTAGTTCAAAATCACAGCTTAGACACTGATATAAATCGCTTTGGTACTGAATTAGGGTCTGCTTGTTACATTTAGGACATTCCATTAGTTCACTGCTCATTGCTTTTCTCCGGGTTTGAGATCCGCCTGTAGGGGGTTGATCTCTATATACATCTTGCCTTCTCTTAGTTATGCAGTTGGAGAATGTCATCTCCCCCTCGATTCTGTTAACAATTTATACCTGATTTTTCCTTTTTTGTTCCGGTTGATCAATTGATTGGGTTACCAAGAGAAGCAGGTTTAAAGCCCCGTCGTTCACGACGGATTATTTTATGCTAACATAAGTTTATCGTGGCTTGATGCCGATAATCTATGCTTGTGTATGAAATGAAGCTGCAAGGAACGCAAT